>QFXC01000013.1:0-300000 GCA_003349885.1 endosymbiont of Galathealinum brachiosum
CATCCTCATTTATAATTTTTTAGTTTTAGAAATATAATAAAATCATTTCATGCCTGAAGATAATGCACAGCCAATACCAAACACATATTTATTATTAACAATCAATAAGTTACCTAGCTAGATATGAAAAAAAATGTTTTTTATAACCGAAAAAAACAATAATTGAAAAAAATACCGACAATATAGTAATTTACTGTGACATATGTAACAAATACACCATACATTAAACCTTAACAATATCATGAAAATAAAAAGCCCGTATATTTTACTAATAAAAACAATAGGTTAAATATTTTCCTTTAAATAATCGCTGTCGAAATACTTTACACAACTTATTTATTGACATAGAAATCTGATAGCTTTTATCTAAAAAACACACATATAACTGTAGATACTATAAAAAAACATTCTGTTTTAACCAATTTAAAGCCAATGTTTATACTTAATTAATAAAAACACGTATCGCACAATATTATTTATGCCTAAAACTACATACTACATATATCCATTAAATTAATATAAAAATCATTTCACTAAACTTAAGTAAAGTCATATGTTAATTTTCTACAACGAGACAACATTCATAAAATAGCTTAGACTTCGTACTTACTATTAAACCCTTATCACAGCCGTTGTATATTAATAATGAACAAAAAATTTCAAGAAATCTTAGCTCTTGCTCAAACAGGGAAAGTAGATGGAGCATTACAAAAAAGCATAAAAGCTGTAAAGAAAAAACCAAAAGACATTAACTTTATATTATTAACCGCAAGTTTGTATGCTCAATTAAATGACTTTGATAAGGTTATTACTTATTGTTTAAAAGCTCTCGATTTAGATAAAAACAATGAAAGTGCTTTATATAATATTGGTATCGCCTTTTTAAAAGCGCATGATTATAAAAATGCCCTTCAATATAACAACAAGGCCATTGCACTAAACCCCAAAAACCCAAAAACACTTACCAATGCAGGTTTAGCTAGCTGGAATTTAGGTGATTTTGACAGCGCAACAAACAAATATATTGCTGCTCTTAAATTAGATGCCAATAATGCAAATACACATAACAATCTTGGTTTAGCTTATAAAAGTTTAAAAACTTATGATTTAGCAATAGAGCACTTCCAGAAAGCTATTAAATTGCAGCCAAGCATGGCAGAAGGTTTATACAACCTTGGCATCACCTTAATTGACACGGGTGATACATCAGGTAATGAATACGTTGACCGGGCATTATTGACAAACCCCAACTACCCTGAAGCAAACAACTTTAAAGGCCTGGCATTATTTGAAAACAACCAAAATACTCTGGCTATTGAGCATTTTACAAAGGCTATAAAAAACAAAGAAGACTACTTTGAGGCATACTGCAACCTTGGTAATGCATACATGCAAGATAGACTCTTTCATGCAGCTGAAAAAATGTACCGCAAAGCCATAGAATATAAGCCAGACTATGCAAATGCACTCAATAATTTAGGCAATGCCCTTCTAGATCAGGAAAATTATAGCCAACACTACGAAGAAGCTGAAGCGCTATATTTAAAGGCTATTGAACTTTCACCTGACATTCCAGATGCTTATAAAAATCTTGCGGTATGTTATCAAGGACAAGGCAAGCACGACCTAGCACTTAAATACTTTAATGAATATGACATAAAAATACCCAATGATGAAGTATGTGTTGCAGGCATGGCATCTATTTACGAACACCAGGCAAATCATGATCAGGGCCTGGAAATAATAAAACCATACCTTGATAAAGAAGAAGTACACACTGAAATTGTATTAGCGTACGGAAAACTGGCAAAACATCATAAACTTGAAGAACATGCTATTACACTATTAGAAGCTTTGGATGACGAGCAATTAATAACCAAGCATAAAGTAGAAAAATATTTTGCCTTAGGTAAGTTATATGAATCATCCAAAATTACGGATAAGACATTTATAAGTTACAAAAAAGCCAATGATCTTGACGAAGACAAACATGATTTAGATGAAACGAAAAAAATGTTTAACAACATTAAAGAGTATTTCACCAAAGAAAAAATACAAAGTTTAAAACGATCTGAAAACAATAGTGATATGCCTATTTTCATCGTTGGTATGCCGCGATCTGGCACTAGTCTTGCCGAGCAAATTTTAGCCAGTCACCCGACGGTATATGGCGCAGGTGAGTTAGAGAACATTCATAACATTGTGCAACAAATTGCAGTAGACCTTAAACCAGCTGATTCATATCCACAGTGTCTGGATAATATGAGCACAAAATATGCAACTGAAATTGCAACTCAACATCTGACAACACTCCAGGCTATGTCACCAGATGCTGCAAAAATTATCGATAAAATGCCACATAACTTTCTAGGCCTGGGAATAATTAATTTACTGTTTCCAAATGCGACCGTTATTAACTGCTTGCGAAGTTCAATAGATGTGTGTCTTTCCATCTATTTCCAGCATTTCAATAAACACCACTCCTACTCCAATAGCCTTGAAATGCTAGGCAAGTATTACAATTTATACGCTGATTTAATGGAACACTGGAAAGACACATTAGATATAAATCTCATCGAGCTTAAATATGAAAATGTAATAACCAACCCGGAGCAGGAAATAAGAGCACTTTTAGAAAAATGTAATTTGGAATGGAATCCTGCCTGCCTTGAGTTTCATAAAAACAAGCGTACGGTTATGACACCAAGCTATGATCAGGTAAGACGCCCTATCTATACTAGCTCAGTGGAAAAATGGAGAAAATACGAAACCTTTTTACCGGAATTAATTGATAACCTTGGCGACAGGGCTTTTTAAAAAAATCATTTTATATAATTAATACGACATTACTACAACACAGTTATTGGAAGAACATTGGCAAATATAAAACCTAAAGAGTTGAAAGCAATCAACCAGGCAAGAACTCTCATTTCTCAAAACAATGCACTTGCAGCCAAAGAGTCACTCTTAGCCTACTCGGCCAAAAGCAAGCTTAGCCCCTACGGTGGTTATATTTTATGCCTAAGCCATGCACTATTAGGTGAGTTTAATCACTCAAAAACACTTGCCTTACAACTATTAAAAAAAGACCCTCAAAATATTGATACGTTGAAACTGCTAGGCAGTTCATACCATGAACTGCGTGACTACAGCGCAGCTTCTAAAGCATTTACTAAAGCCGTTAATATCAATAACCAAGACATAACTGCACTATCCAATCTAGCAGGCGCATTAAAAGAAGAAGGTAAATTAGAAGAAGCAGAAAAATACTTCACCTCCTCCCTTCAAGTAAAAAGAGCACAACCAGCCGCCTTAACAAATTATGGCTTACTCAAACAAATGACTGGTAACCTGAATGAAGCGATTCTATTACATCAAGAAGCTTTAAATTACGATAACCAGAACCTGACCATGATATATAACCTCGCTTTCGCTTTAAGTGAACAGGGTTCATTTGATCAATCATTGGAAATATACGAGCAAATTTTAAAAATAACACCACAAAATATAAGAGCTATTTGTGATGTTTCACAAATTTACATTAAACAAAAGAGACTTGATGAAGCACTAAGCCTGCTTGATAACGCAAAATCAATTAATTCTAATGATGAACATATACATTTAAATATGGGCGTAATTTACAAATTAAAAGACCAGTTTGAAAATGCGGAAATCAGCCTTAGAGAAGCACTCAGAATCAACCCTAACAACTCAACTGCACAATACTATTTATCAATAGTTACTGGTGATACATCTATTCAAAGCTCGCCCGAAGACTATGTAACAGACCTGTTCGATGGATATGCTGAGACATTCGATGAACAATTAGTTGGTGAATTACAATACAAAACACCAACGCTAATTGGAGAACTGGTTAATAAATATATTTCAACCGACAGAAAATATAATATCTTAGATTTAGGTTGCGGAACTGGCTTAGCAGGGATTCACTTTGCCGATGTATCAGAAAAGATGGTAGGTATAGATTTATCACCCAAAATGTTAAACAAAGCCAAAGACAGAAATATTTATGATGAACTACTGGCTACCGATATAGAAAAATACTTTAACACATATGATTTTAAGCCAGACATTGTTATATCTGCTGATGTATTTGTATATATTGGTGATATTGACAGCATCTTCTCATGCGTATCAAACGCAATGAATGAAGGCGGAATATTTGCATTTTCAACAGAAGACACGACGGATACCGACAGTTTCCGACTTAAAGATTCTGGTAGATTTTCTCATAGCGAGACATACATCTCTGCGCTTGCTAAGAAATATAATTTTTCTATTGCCGAACAAAAAGCGACGACCATTCGTCATGAGGCAGGAAAACCTATCCAGGGAAAAATTTACATTCTTCAAAACTAATAAAGCATGGAAAAAATAGAGTCTCTGTATAAATCTGCACTTCACCTGATATCTACAGGTGATTTTGCAGGCGCAAAATTAAAACTTTTACTCTTACTAAAAAAATCACCTGCGTACGCACCTGCGTATTATCAAATGGCTTTAATCAACTTACATCAGGATGATGATAAGCAAGCCATAGCAAACTTAATAAAATGTATTGATATAAATATCAACACATCAAATGCTGCTCTACTTTTAGCTGAAACACAGCTACGCAATTCCCAACTAACAGAAGCCTTAGCAACTTACACTAAGACTGCACTACTTAAAGATTTCAAACAAGAAGCCATTTCAGGTCAGGCGAAATCACTTAGATTATTAGACCGAACACAGGAAGCATATGACCTTATACAACAAGAGGTTGATATCACTGACCACCCTTCACTTATATTAGCATTTTCAGAGATATGCATTGAGTTAAAATGCTATTCAGAAGCAACGGATAAAATAGAACGTCTCTTGTCAAAAGAAAATATGTCAGATATTGAAGTAAAGAAAAATTTATTACATACACTTGGAAAGTTATATGACAAGGAAAAAAAATATAAAGAGTCCTTTAAAGCACATAAAGATGCTAACAATTTAACACCTCATCTATATTTGCCAAACAACTTCAACCAATTGACGTTTAGAATTCAAAACACTTATTCAGAAGATTTCATTAACCATTTTCCAAAATCAAATAATAAAAGTAAGCATCAACCTATTTTTATAGTAGGTATGCCGAGATCTGGCACTAGCTTACTGGAACAAATTCTATGCTCTCACTCGGAGATATATGGAGCTGGTGAGCGTAACGAGGTACAACAAGCCATTTCCTTTATGTGCAAAGGCGGCTACCCTGAAAAGATGCAAGCCATCACCTCAGCCCAACTTGATCAAGCTACGAAATTTTATACGAATAGCGTCTGCTCAAAAAGGCATAAATATACGATCGACAAAATGCCACATAATTATCTACACATTGGCGCAATACTTCAGTTATTTCCTGAGAGTAAAATAATTAATATCACCAGAGACCCAATTGATAATTGTCTTTCCATCTATTTTCAATATTTCAACAGTTCTCACCGATACGCAACTAAACTGGATAATATTGCCCATCATTACTCAAGATATAATATGTTGGTAAGTTATTGGAAACAGCTCTTCCCGGACAATTTAATTAACATAAAATATGAAAACATCATCAACAACACAGAGTCAGAAATAAAGAGTTTGCTAAATCATTTATCACTAGAATGGGAAGACGGATGTTTAGAACATTATAAAAATAAACGACACGTTAAAACAGCTAGCCAACAACAGGTAAACCAACCTATCTACAATGAATCCGTAAGCCGCTGGAAAAATTATGAAGATGATATCCAACCCCTATTAACTCAGTTAAAGTCATATGACTTAATATAAAGCGCTTAAATTCAATACAAACCTATAAAAAGTAGACATATAGTCTTTATAAACTATATATGATAACAATATGAAATATAAAATTTCTAACGATGACATACTCAAACCGGAAAATTATTTTCACAAGTTTGATTTAAGAAATAATCAGGTATCATTTTTAAAAATGGATAGGGACTCATTTAAAAAAAGCCCATTTTTAGACCATAGAATTCAATGCGCGTCTATTACATCAACTTCTATCGACTTAACAGATAGCTGTATAGAAAGCTTATTTTCCACCAATCACCACTACACATGTAATTTTATCTTTCACACAGCATATTGCTGCTCAACCTTACTTAGCCGTGCAGTCGACATATCGAATAAAACAATGGTTTATAGAGAACCCGTGACTCTACACCAATTAGCTGTAATGCAACGTCGAAAAGAAGAGTTCCCTGAGCAACACATTAATTCATGGGACAAATACTTTCATTTTACTTTGAAAATGCTTTCAAAGACCTGGTCTAAGAATGAAATTTCCATCATTAAACCAACAGACTCTTGTAATAACATAATTCCACAAATAATGACCGTATCAGAGAATTCCAAAGCCATTTTACTTTACTCAAAACTGAAAGACTTTATAGCTTCCAATTTAAAATCAGAAGGCAGACGCAAGTTTTTAAAAAATTTTGTAATGCGCTCAACCAGAGATGCGAAAAAATATTCAATATTTAACTCCATCAACCCTGAAACATTAGACGATGCTAAATCTGCAACATTTGTCTGGATGGTTTCAATTATGCTTTATCTAGATGCTATTGATAAAAGTGCACATTGCAAGACTTTAGATGCAGAGAAGTTACTTGATGATCCATTTAATAAGCTCAAGCTTGTTAGTAAACATCTAAGAATCAATCTGACAGATAATGAGATTGAAGATATTCTAAGTAGCCCTTCATGGAATAAACACGCAAAAAATACAAACGATGTTACTTATAGCAACGCAGATCGACAAAAAGAAAAAATTAATGTTCTCAAACAGAATGCAAACCAAGTAGAAGAAGCTATAAAATGGTCTCAATCTATTTTTAACTGGGAAGATGCTCTTTTAAAACTAGAAAAAGTCGCTTTATAATTTTCACGTATACGAAACATTTACAGAAAATTAATAAATTATAAAAACTTAATAGAAAATACTTTTTATTATCTATCTTTCACAATTAAAAAGGGCTGCTAAATAAGCGGCACTTTTTAATTAATAGACTTATGAAACTGCATTACGCTTTACGGCGTTTTGCAACTCCAAACAATCCAATAAGACCTGAACCAAATAACCATACAGCAGCAGGTACTGGTACTGCAGATACAGACGCCAATGTTGCAGAATTTATAGCGGTATCATCAAAGTTCCCATCGGTATAAGTACCACCGATAAGAAGTGAAGCACCCTCAGCAGCTGTAAAATCAAAACTAAAGCCTAAAACTGAGCTTCCAACTTCACCATAGATATCACCACCAAACTGACGCCATCCGTTCCCGAAAACATCACCTAGATCTGAATCACCACCACCTACATTTGAAATACTACCTGACCCTGTAATATCCATTATGAAGTCATAACCATAACTGGTATCACCTTCAACATCATAATAAAGATCCAAACTCGTTGTACCCGCAGAAAGCGACAATGTATTTTGCGAACTTAAAAATGGATTTGCACCACTTTCAACGACCCAAACATTCATTGCTTGCGTTGATGCTGATCCCATAATTAACAGTATTGAAATAACATACTTAATCATTTTTTTCATATTTAACATCCTTCTCTCTTTTTATTAATACTATTTACTAATTACCCGCCGCGACACATACCTGACGAAGACCTGGAGGCAAACCGAGTAATGAGCGTTGAATTATGACGGCATCGGTATTTGTGCATGCACCATCGCCACTCACATCGCAGAAATCAACTTCAAACTTTGATGGTAAACCGATCAAGTGGCGCTTAATTAATACGGAATCTGTATTGGTAATTTTACCATCGCCATTAATGTCACCACACTGACACGCATCACCAATACCATCGGGGGAATTTGAATCAAGGCCACCATTATCTTTTTGATCTTGATTAAATGTATTGGGACAGTTATCAACCAGGTTTTGAATACCATCACCATCTGTATCAAATGGATCAAGGCTAGGTGCTGCATTAAAGTTGGCATAAAAACCAATAAACGGACCATCCACCATGGGTGAACCATTGATACCATCACCATTTACATCCGTTGAAACTAACATCCACGTAGACGCTGGATCAGGAGCTGAACCTGCATCACCACCAAACAAATTATTTTTAATATTCGACACGCCATCGGCATCATCCCATACCGCATCTCTATTCCAGACATTAACCATATCAATATTGGTATTTCCATTCCAGTCGATAAGAATATGTGCACCAACCTGCCCTTCTTCTACGGTCATACTTAAGAACTGCTCTGTTTGAGATTCAGATAAAGGATTATTACAAACATTCAATCCAGCCTCTAGTTGCCATACTGCACATGTAGTATCAAAAAGATAAGTACCAGGACCAAACACGCGGATATGATGAGTCACCCATGAAAAACCAAACAAGGGTTGGGGAAGCTCTGAACTAATAGTCATATTAAAATTAATATCGGTCTCAAACGTATTAAACGACTCATCCCAATTAAATACGACATCATTAGTGCCACCAAAGGTCGAACCTTCAGCCGTTAACAAAGTGAAATTTCCACCACCCTCATTAAGTCTAAATTCTACTTTTCGTGTCACTTGTACCGCTGAGTTTGAATCACTGTCTGTCACATCGTAATAAACGGTGTAAGGTCCATTATGCTCACTCGCTACAATTGAATTCACAATGGATGATGAGTTATCACGAATAGTAATATTATGTATCAAGTAATTTCCTAGTGCGCCAACACCGGCTGATGTTCCTGATGTGGTAATGGCCGTTAAGTCACCATCTTGTACATCATGCACATTGAAACCTTGTTCTACATATACATCATCTATAACTAAACTTACGTCACCGCCAACTAAAGTGATAACGGGTTCTGATCGGGTTACGGTTACGACCTGATTACTTTGTGTTTCGTTTGGCGTGTTTGCGCTATCTGTTGCAAAGTACCTTAAGGTACTTTGCAATGTATCTTGCCCAGCTGGGACAACAAAATTTACAGAATCCGTTGTTGTCGCCACTCCACCAAAAACAGGGTTACAGTCATTATTGGCATCAACAGCTGTTGCCATTGGCACAACATAATTATCAGCCTGACTAGATTCAATATTGATTGAAGCACCACCGAAAATGCTAACAATCGGTTTTGCTGTATCAACAATATTAATGCTTCTGGTTTCTGTAATTGCAGCTAACGGTGCGCCAGATGCATTACCCTCGCCTGAATCTGTCACATCATAATTAATCAGGTATGTATTTCCATTTTCGTTAAGTGTAAGCCCTTCGATGGTATTACCACTAACCACAATATTTTGTGTTAATACATTATCATCATCTTGTGGATCGGATGCAGTTGCACCGGCATCAAAATATGCCGTACATGCCTGATGAACAAATGGGTTATAACTGTTAATCGTTAAAACGGGACCATCAGGGTCTGTAACGAAAACGGTAAGAATTGCAGGTGCAGATGTATTACCGGCGTAATAGTCATTCAAAGGCTCATCATAAGCACTGTCTGTGCAACGATACTCAACCTGATACGAACCAACTACATCTGTATTAACGTTACTATTGACAGTAAAACTTAACCTAGGATTAACCCCTGGTGATTGAGTTATGATATCAATACCATCTCTATTATCTGTACAAGTGACCGTTACACCCGGGTTATATGGGTCAAACGAACTTGCACTGGTAAAAATATTATCATGACTTAATGTAACCACGGGCGGTGTTGTATCAGCAATATAGCCTGTAAAAGTTAATTTTGAGAAATCAAAATTTGCACTAAAACCCTGAAATGGGCCATTATCCATCGGCGAACCACCAAGACCGTCATCACCTGTGATTGAAACTCCATCCGTGTCTAAAGTAGATGTTGCAATAGGTAAAGGCCCCATTGGAAGCATTCCTTTCCTCATGCCGTCAGTGCCACCAAGCACACCCGTACCATCAATAACATCACCATTTTGAATGCTCGCTAATGAGGTTAACAAGCCTTGCATATCAATAACGACTGATATAGAAATGGAGCTATTACCATTCCAATCGAATAACATATTGGCTAGCCATAAAGTCCCTGTTGGATCACTCGCATCATCCAGATCGGTTAATGTAATATCATGGGGAACAGCAGGGCCTGAAGCAAAAAAATCAAATGGGTTAATTGTCATGGAACCCGTCCCTGCACCTGTATCAATCGTTAAGTTACCACCTAATTGAGTACGAAAACCATAATGCCATGTGTAATCACCGTAATACGGGTAACTTGTATTCATAATTGGATCACCACTGGGACTTACAATGGTAAAAAGAGCATCACCTGGTCCAGTACATGTACCTGTTGAACAGCCACCATTTTCAAAGGTAAACTCATAAACATCAGCTTGGGCACTAGATAACGAGCCAGCAGTTAAAATAGTTGCAATAGCCGTAGAAATAAATGTTTTTCGGATAGTATTTACTGGTTGTTTTTTCATCATTTTTTTCAGCCCGAGTAATTTATAATTTATTTTAATTAAATTCAAAAATATTATGCTTTACAAATGAAGCTGACATTAACTGCTAGATAGTTTCATGGAAATTCCTTTTTCATTTCTACTTTTTATTTTTTCATTAGATGTAATTGCAAGCTACGTGCCATACTCTACCTCCCCCATTCAGGGGGCTTTGTTATTCTAATGAATATTTTAACCACCTAAAACTGTAAATAATCCCGACGAATCCCCCGCTTAAATAAGCTAAATCGACACATTTTATATAAGAATATAACTCTTTATTAAATACTAATTAATAAATACAGCTAGAAAATCTGAACATATGCCACATATCAATTTCATGTCTGATCACCAATAAACAAGAATTAATAATTTGTTAATAATTGTTAAAAAGGTTTTTGAGCGGTAGAAAAATTTAAATTATAAAGTTTTCGTCATACCTGCGAAGGCAAGTATCCCGTTTCTTTAGTTAACAAAAATCACTGGATCCCGACTTAAAAGCATACCTGGATGATGAAGCTTAGTTTTTCTGAATTATCTGGTTTCGTGTAAAGTTTTCATAAAATATAAACAATTCACGCATATAGCCCTGAACAACATTACACCTTATTAAAAACAATTCATTAATAAGCTTTTCTATCGGCTATTAATTACACATAAATCTCACATTAATTTTTAATTATTTACAGACATAAAAAAGGCCGCCAATAGAGCGGCCTTTAAAAAGATTATTAAGTATTTACTAAGCGTTACGACGCTTAGCAAATGAGCATAACCCTATAAGACCTGAACCAAATAACCATACAGCAGCTGGTACTGGTACTGGTGATACCGCTGCCAATGTTGAAGCGTTTATAGCGGTATCATCAAAATTTCCATCGGTATAAGTACCAGCGATAAGAAGTGAAGCACCCTCAGCAGCTGTGAAATCAAAACTAAAGCCTAAAACTGAGCTTCCAACTTCACCATAGATATCACCACCAAACTGACGCCATCCGTTCCCGAAAACATCACCTAGATCTGAATCACCACCACCTACATTTGAAATACTACCTGACCCTGTAATATCCATTATGAAGTCATAACCATAACTGGTATCACCTTCAACATCATAATAAAGATCCAAACTCGTTGTACCCGCAGAAAGCGACAATGTATTTTGCGAACTTAAAAATGGATTTGCACCACTTTCAACGACCCAAACATTCATTGCCTGCGTTGATGCCGACCCCATAATTAGCAACATTGCCGTGATATGCTTTATAATTATTTTCATTACTTCTACCTCATTACTTCATTTAATTTTTTAAATATTTTTTAATTACCAGCTGCTGTACATGTTTGACGAATGCCTGGTGGTAAACCAAGTATTGAACGCTGCACTAAAACTGCATCGGTATTCGTACAATTACCATCGCCGTTTACATCGCAGAAGTCAGCATCAAAGCTTGATGGTAAGCCTAATAAATGACGTTTCATTAATACTGCATCTGAGTTAGTCACTTTGCCATCCCCACTTACATCACCACATTGGCATGCATCACCAATACCATCTGCTAAAGTTGAATCAACACCACCTTTATCACTTTGATCTGCATTTGCAGTATTTGGACAGTTATCAGTAAAATCATCAATACCATCACCATCAACATCACTTAAATTAGCAATCTGTTGAGAAATACCGCTTTCATCGTTGTTGTATGCATATTGCCCAATAACCGAAGGAACATTACTCAAATCTGAATACGCTGCGTAATCCATTGCTTCAATTACACGAATACCATCAGCACGTAAGATATAAGCATAACCACCATACGAATGATCTTGCCATGTACCACCGGCAGTAGTACATGAGGTCTCATCGGTCGCATCTAGCAATCCAGTATATTTTTTAACGCTAGTATTAGTAAGACCTACTCCACCAACCCAGTCAGGATTCAATATTCCGCATTGAGCTTTGCCTGCTTTTTCAAGCACCCCAGCACCCATAAAAGAAACCAAATTATACTGATTTGGATCTGCAGGCGCTCCACCTACTTGCGCAGTGTGAAGAAGAGGATCAGGACTTGTATTATTTACAACAGCGCTAGCACTATATACTTGAGGGTATTGCCCTAGCTCATTACGCACATCAACAGAAACCGTTCCGTAACTGCGCATTTCAAAATCTCTAACAATTTCAGTACTGCTGTAGGTGTATACGCCGGGCGATGTTTGATGGTAAACATCGAAAGCGAAATCAAAGGTAATCTGGCCAGCCATAGGCTCTAGTGCACCCGGATTAGTTGCCATTACCGAACCACACCAGCCTTTAGCATTAGATAAAACATAGGGCTGGAATGCGATATTTGTGTAGTATGTTCCGTCTACCTGATATTTAGGATCAGTGTCGGGCAGTGTACCGTGGTGCTCGTATGTGTCATAAAGAAGAAACGTCATGTCTTCCTGAGCAATAAAATAGTCGCCATCTGTATCAACAAGCATATTATTAAATGTTGAACCACCTTTTGTGGTGTATGCCCATTTATAAAAATTAACGGCACCATCCATATTACTACCACCGAACCAGGCACCACCCGTAACATCAGGTCTGTGATTATAAGTAGCATCAGGCGTCAGGTAATCAGGATCTCTGGTAACAACATGCTGTCTTTGGCCCACAGAATCGGCATTAAACCCGTTAACAGGTTCAAAATCAGTTGCTGTTCGACCATTTGGACCAATAAAACCCCAGTCATCAAATGTAATGGTACCAACATTACCGTATGTGGCTGCATCGATGGTTTTAACGTGAATATCAGCTTGCACTGGAATCGCACCAACGCTAACCCCTATGACCATTACAAGGCCCGCTTTAACAAATGACTTATTATTTTTCAACATGACGAATGTGCCTTTTTTCATTTAATATTTAGTTTAGAAATATCCGTATGTTGATACTAATTTTTATTATTTAGCCTGTATGTAATAAAACACACATACTCTTATATTATTAGAACTTTTTATTAATTAGTTAAAAAAACCAGCTATATTTTTAATTTCAAATCTTATCTATCAATACAACACATAGAACATATCAGCATTAATCTAGTTATATCCTTATATCAAGCTATTATAGGAGACTTACTATTACTCTCAATTCAAACTTATCTACTCAATAATAATTTAATTTTAATGATACTTAACTATAATACAGGACATTTACTCGCTAATAACTCATAAATAATGTAAATTTTTTAATAAAAAGTGTAAATATTTTACAATTACTAGATATAAATTAATTTTAACGACATCTTACTGATTTCATTAAACTTAATGAGAATTCACAAAATATAAAAATTGGATAAATAAAAAACACCAAGATACTTTAACTATTGATATGCAAAAATATTCATATAAATACAAATTAGCAAATAAAAACAAGACCAATATAGGTATTCATTTTAATATTTAAGCACAAACTTTAACTTTTGAAATCTTTCTTGAAGTATTACAGTGAATTACTTTTCTTATACAGAACCTATGATTTTATCCTGCGTCTAATTCACAATAACGAATTATATTGTGACAGGCACCTTAAATTTTAATCAAGAGCATTTTCAGCATGAGAAAATAAAAACCTCAAAAACTACAGCAAACAGAAGGTAGCCTCCATTATTCCATTAACAACCAGCCTGTTGCTGTATAACGCTTTCCTCTTGCATAATTAGCAACCTGAGAAACGTAATGCAATGCAGGAACTTTAAAAATTGTAAGCGAATTGAAAAATGGCTCTATGATATCCAAAATTGTTTGCTCTCCATCCAACATATGTAGCAGACCACCCCAATCATTATTCCAAATCGGTGTAAAGTTAAAAACATAGGCCGCCGCACGCTTTTCCTTGTCTGTTTTATCTGTATGCTTTCTCAAAAAACATCCAGGTGAAAAACTGGCCAACTGTCCATTTAAGTTATTAATAGTTAATTCGCCAGTAACATTTCGGCAAAAATTTAAGAACTCTTCTCCACGTAAATCTTGATAAAATTCTTGAAGCACTTTATTCGTTGAATTAACTAGATCTGATCGATAATAGAAATACGAAAAGCCTTTCTGTGCCATGGCCATTATATTTTGATTCAATTGAGAAGACTGCTGAGGAGTATATTTAGATAGCTCTTCTGCACTAATGGATACGGGTCCATTCTCAGATAAATAACATAGCTCCCATGTTATTTCTTTATAAATAGATTGCGCTATACGCTTCACATATCCATCTTCTAAAATATTTTCAATAGCAACATAACCTTGATTATTGAACTGATCTTTTATCGCTTCTAAATCCAATTTTTTATTTAACATCTACAGCTTCTTCTGCATCGGTTGATTAATAAGAGCCACATTAAAAGCGATAGACACTCTTTCCTCATTAGAATGATTGGCCTCTACACTATGCTCCATCCACGCAGGGAAAAAAAGCACGCTGCCTTCTTTTGGTGGTACTTTTATTGTATATGAGTTCATTAAATTCTGTTCCTGAAACGGCAATTGTAAATAACGCATAGGACGCGAAAAGTCTTCTAATACAAACTGACCACTATTTTTAGGAACTTTAACATAATAACACCCACTGATAACCAATGGATTTGGCATGCCTACAGGCGATTGATGAGAGTGCATTGCATTTGAACAAGCTTTATCATTAATATTTGCCCACATAGACGTCACTTTAAGTTTTGATGACATTGCACCAAAACCATAATCTTTACCCACCTGCAATAAATGTTCATTTATAAGGTCTACAAGATTTTTAAACTCTTCTTTAAAATGCAACTTACCATGACTCTGCCAGCCACCCCGATTTGATATTGACACACCAGAATCCATTTTCTTTTCTTCTTTAACTGCCTGAAGCAACTGTTTATTTAGCACTAAAGGACTTTCTGCTTTAAACGTCCATAATGGGACTGAAAATAACATTGATAAGTTTTGACTCATTATTCTTCTCTATAAATGACAATTATTTAGTTTGTGGATCTTTAATTATATCCATACACATATACCCTAAAAAACAATCCAATACTTTATAATTTATTAACAATAACAAATTATGCTTGATATATTGATAGACATCAAATTCCGGAAATATTATAAATATTAGTAATCAATTATTCATGTTTACACCCATCTATTTTAAACATAACTTTAAGCGATTTAAATTAGGCTACTTGAAATTTTTAATGATATATTATTTAACTCTAATAAAGTAAACCGAATACAGAAAAAATATAGTTTATACCCATAATAAACTCATTAAAATTACAAAAAATTTTAAACTATTTAATAAAGGATTAATTTATACGCTGGAACTATTAAAGTAACAATCAAAACTGTTGTTTATAGTTAGAGGTGTTGAATTTGAGATAGAGAATTCATCTTTTTTAAAGCTGATTCGACATTGCTAAAAAACAGCCTTCCCCTACAACAAATTACATAATGAAGCAGAGACATATCATTGACTGGGAAACAAATAAATACTTACACATTTATGCCTAATTTTTGTATCAAATCATAAAGTGTAGGACGACTTACACCTAACAACTCTGCCGCCGGTGAAACCTTTCCATTGGTATGATTCAATGCTTTAGTGATAACCTGTCGCTCAACAGCTACTCTAACTTCACGCAAATCAAATGAATTAACTTCATTAGAATCTTCAGCAGGGGTTAACTCCAAATCAACTGCTGTAATATGTTTACCATCAGCCATTATCACTGCACGTTTAATTCTATTTTTAAGCTCTCGTACATTACCGGGCCATTTGTGTGCATCTAGGGCAGTTAGTGCATCTTTAGTAAATCCTTTTAATTTTTTACCCTGTTCCAAATTTATTTGATCAAAAAAAGATCGAGCTAAAAGCAGTACATCCCCATCCCTGTCCTTCAATGGGGGGATATTAATTGGAATTTCATTGATACGATAATACAGATCTTCACGAAATTCTTTCTTTTCTATTTTATCTTCTAGATCCTGGTGGGTTGCACAGATGACTCGTACATTTACCGCAATTTCTTCACGCCCCCCTATACGTTCAACTACACGCTCCTGTAAAAATCGTAACAATTTTGCCTGTAGTGACATGGGTAATTCACCCATTTCATCCAGAAATAAAGTACCACCTTCTGCATACTCAATTTTACCTGGTGTTGTTTTCGTTGCGCCCGTAAACGCACCTTTTTCATAACCAAATAATTCACTTTCGAGCAGGTTTTCTGGAATGGCTGCACAATTGATTGCAACAAAACGACCGCTAATGGACGGGTTTTTGCCATGAAGTGCTCGGGCGCAAACCTCTTTACCTGTACCACTATCACCAAGTAACAGTACGGTAGCATCAGAGGGGGCTACTTTTTCAACACGCTGACAAACAGTCTGCATTTGCGGACTGTTCGCGATCATACCTTCCATAGAAACATCAATGTGCTCCATGGTTAATCTGCGATTTTCTTCTTCTAACTCAAAAACATGGTGGGCACGGGTAACAATTTGATTTAATAATTCAGAATCAATCGGTTTCTGGTAAAAATCATAAGCACCTGATGCAACAGCCTGAACAGCATTTGATCGCTCATCATTACCACTCACAACTATTACTTTTGTATTAGGTGCAGCTGCTAAAATATCTTCAACGGTTGCCAGACCTTCTGTTGAACCTTCCGGGTCAGGGGGCAAACCTAAATCAACTGTTGCAACAGATGGATGCTCTTTGGCGATTATCTTTAACGCTTCTTTTCTATCACCAGCAACAAAAACTTCAAAATCGTCAAAGCTCCATTTCATTTGTTTTTGCAAACCGGGATCATCTTCTACAACAAGAATTTTTTTAGTGCTTTCCATTTATATCGCTATTCACATATTTAACTGAATCATTGATTCTGCAACAGATATTTTGTGTAATCAAGTTAAAATTGTCGGTTTTTTTTACTATTTTTATATCCATTTTTTACCTGGTAAGTGGGGTACAATAACTGATGGTTGAGTATATTCTAATAAATTCTACCAAATTAATCATATTGGTGAAGTTACCTGAATATGTTACTTATTTGAGTTTGCCTGATAATCAGCATATGCCTGCTCAATAACTCGCTGCAAACGATCTAACTCTACAGGTTTAGGATAATACTCAAAAGCACCATTACTTCTTGCTAATTCTGCATTACCCACACCTTCTGAGCCAGAAACAATAACAATCTTTGTATCAGGCGCTTTTTGTAAAATTTCTTTAAGCGTAGCAAAACCTTCCGTAGTGCCTTCAGCATCTGGAGGCAAACCTAAGTCAAGTGTCACTAATGGTGGGTGATGAAGCTCAAACTGTTCTATTGCATGCAGGCGTGAATCTGCGGTAATGACATCATAACCCTCAAGCCCCCATTTAAGTTGTGTTCGCATTCCCTCATCATCATCAACAATTAGTATTTTAGGATTTGTCATTAACGCTTACGCTTCTCATGTTCATTTAAATGTACAACTTGCGGGTGACTTGTGGTTTCCTGAGACTGGCTCAAGGGGATATGCAAACGGAATATAGTGCCCTGACCTATCTGGCTCTCAACATCTAGCTGACCACCTAACTTATGCACGTATTCACGTACTTGAAACACACCAATACCCATCGTTCCTTTAGTCGACTCAAAAGGCTGGAATAGACGATCGTGGATAAAAGCTTCATCCATACCTTCTCCCGTATCTTCAACTTCTATAATAGCAAAATTGCCTTGCTTGCTTAATCTCACTGTAATACTGTCCTTTTCATTCGTTGCATCCTGTGCATTTTGAATAATATGGGCAATATTTGCTGACATACGATCTTTATCTGCAGTTACCTGTACATTCTGATTTAAACAATTTAAAACAGGAATTGGCAAGGTTCCAGCTTTAGTACAGTTACGAATACTATCTTCCAGCAACGCGCATAAACCAACAGGACCATACCCATCAGATTCACCGCCGCCTCGTAGACGCACGAGGAGTTTATTCATTTTATTCACTGAATTTTCCACAGTGATAATGGCATCATCAATAAACATCGGATTGCTTTTATGTTTGGCCGCATTAGAAACCACCATTGAAAGCTGTCCAACCATATTTTTAACATCATGAACGATAAATGCAGAGAGCCTGTTTACTTCTTCAAACCTTTTAGCACTGACTAATGCCTGGGCCGCATCGTATTGAGCCAGATGACTTGCCGCCTGACGACCAGCTGTTTTTAACAGGTCACTATCTTCCCAGTTAAAGTAACGTTCATGTGCAGGTGAACGTAATAAAACGACAAAACCCATCATATGATCCTGCAACATGAGAGGTACGACTAACCAGGCATCCTTATTGCCAGAAATCCACTCAGGTATCTCCAACGGACCTAGTCTGGTATACATATCCGGATCATTGTTATACTCATCAAGACTAATTACAAACTGCTGCTCTGAAAGGAATTTAATAAAAGCTGAATCTGCAGGCTCACGCACACTTATACTTCTATAGTTCCAGCGCTCATCTGATTCAAAACAACCATTTTCTCTCTCCATAACCAATAAGCCACCCGGGCTATCAATGATTTGAGCCAGAGCACGAATGGCTCTCTCATGTAAACGAATGGATTTATCATGTGATGATAATGTACGGATAATTCTCAGCCATTCTTCACGATAATCATATTTATAGTGAAAAAAGTGCTTATCAATGCCGACTTTCAAACGAGCTCGAATTCTCCCAGAAAATAGCAATACAGCTAAAATCATCACTGCTGCAAATAAAAAGGTTGCCTGCGCAACAGCCCCCCATTCTCCACCCATATCACGAACATAATAACCACCAAAACCGATAAATATAAGGTAGGCACCCGCACCTAATAAAGTAGTGGTATGAAAAACCATACGTCGGGACAGGAAGATATCAATTGAATCATCACCAATTGACCAACGCATTTCACGTTTGATTGCCACCGCAATTAACGGTACAACCATCGCATGAATAAAACCACGCGCATTCCAGAGCTCATTATCTATACGTTGAAAAAGGAATGCATCGGAGTAAAGATAAAAATCATAAGCAAACATACCACCTATGCCTATCCATAAATATTTCAGGGCCCAGCGATGCTCTTCAGACGTGTTGCGATAGAGTTGTTCGATGATAACAATACCGCCTATAGAAATAAGCAAATGCCCTATTAATACATCATTACCCGCTATTAACTCGAAGAATGAACCACCTGCCACACGATAAAGCACCAGAAGCATTAAACCAAGAATGAAAATACTTAAACCAGCAAAGGTAATTTTAAAGTTTTTATTTACCTGATCAGAGGATTTGTATGCTGTACGTAGCATAACCAGTAAGAATGCAAACCAGGCTAACGAACGGAACAATTCAAGTAAAAGAGTGGTTTCAAGTAAAAAACTAGAGTTGAGTGAACTTCCATATGCAGCAAGATAAGTTACAGCACCAGACCAGACAGCACTAGCAAGAGAAGCCACCGCCAACATAGTTTTTGGCAGATTATCACGCTGCCCTGTGAGCATTACCAGCCCTAATATTAAAAATAGAGCGGTAGAAATACCAAAACTGATGACTTCAATATACATTAAGGATTCGGGAGTTTCTCGTAATTACGTACACTTATAATAGTACAATTTACGCTCGCTGTTTTAAATACAATCAGCAAATAGATCTTCCGTGAGATTATCACTTTCGTTTGATTACCTCACAGAAGACCTATCAATAGCGGTTAAATTGACTTCAATAGTTTTGTAGCTTCATCCCTCCCTACAAACTCCTGCTCACTTGATGCAGCGATTTCTAAGTGTGATTTAGCTGCTGCCTTATCGCCCATATGATATAAGGCATAACCTAAATGATATCTAAACACAGCAATCTTAGGTGACTTTTCAACTATTGGTTTAAGAATTTCGACTGCTTTAGCATTTTTTCCTGTTTTAGCATATGCCCAAGCTAAAGTATCTTGAAGCGCAGATTGTTGATTTTTTTCAAAAGACTCAGATAAATCTAGTGCTTTTACATAATCCGACTGATTCCCATGATCAAGCAATAAAGATGCATAGTTGTTAGCTGCTAATTTATTAGTAGGATTATCAACAAGAATTTGTTTGTATATTTCCATAGCCTTTACAAAATCTTTTTGAAGCTCATAAAGTCCCGCTAGTTGTATTTGCGCTGTCGATTTATTTAACATTTTAGTAATAGCATTTTGATAAACCTCAACGGCCTTTTCAAAATCTTTTTCACTAATATATGTTGATGCTAGGCTAGAGTAAGGCACCATCCATGAACTCGAATCTTGTATTGCAATCTTGAATTTCGCTCTCGCATCATTCACTTTATTCTGCGACAAATACACTTGTCCAAGCAATTGGTTTGAAACAGCATCATTAGGGTTAATCTCCAATTGCTTTTGTAACCGTGTAAGCGCTTTATTATTTTGTTTATTATATACATATGTTTTAACTATAAGTTCGAGTGGTTTAAATTTATCAACTGACTTTTCAAAAGCCTTTTCAAACTCTTCGATAGCCTTATCCATATTACCTTTTGATAACTGAATTTTACCTTTTATAAGATTTACATCTGCTTTTGATGAATCGGCTACCTCCATTAAATCTAAGATGGACTGTACTTCTAATTTCTTACCTTGAGAACCTGCAATTTTTAATTTTATAGATAATAAGTCATAACTTTCTTTAAAATAAACCATAGCTTTATCAACTACATTAACAGCCTCATCGATACGCCCTTTACTTACAAGGTAACGTGCATAGTTTGCATGGGTAATATCATTAACTGGATTTGATTCAATTGATCTCTTTAACACTTCTTCAGCTAGCGAACTCTCAGCATTAATTTCATGGGCTTTAGCAAGCAATAAAGCTGCCTCAGAATTTTTAGGATTATTTTTAACAACGGTACGCAAACCATTAATTGCAGAAACCGGATCTTGATTTGCTAGAGAAATCTTCCCACTCAGTAACAAAGCATCATTATTACTTGGGTACTCAGTAATAACCTCTTTCAAATACACACTTGCACCCAGCTTATCTCCTTCATTAAGTAGAATTCTCGCTAGTTCATTCCTAGCTTTAGTGCCCTCAACATCAAAGCCTTTTTCACCAATAATTTGTTTTAAAACAGCTTTAGCTTCACTAGCTCTACCAATAGAATTATAAAATTTTATTAATGAAAATCTTAAGCTATATAACTCTGGTTTCGAATCAATGGCTTTTAATAATTCACGCTCTGCGATATTTGTGCCTTTTCTTGATGCCAGCAGTTCAATCAGCATCAAATAACGCCTCACATCATCGTCATCTTGTTTTATCGCATTTTTAAGAATAACCTCAGCCTTATCAATTTGATCTGTTCGTGCGTAAAAACCTGAAAGAGCTACTGTTAATGTGAAATTTTCAGGATCAATTTCAACAAGTTCCTTTAAAACTCTTTCACTAGAAACCGCATCTTTAAGCCCATTAGCATATAATTCTGCCAATCTCATACGTATTTTTATATCTTTTGGATTGTTCTCTGACGATTTAATTAGTAAACTTTTTGCCTTATCATATTGTTTATTTTTAATATAAATATTCGCTAGTAATAACGCCCCATCAACTAGAGTAATATCTTTATCAACAATTAATTCCAATGATTTTGTAGCTTTCTCTTTCGATCCCACTTTATACTCTAATGTAGCGGCAATCAAGCTGGCTTCAATATTTTCTGGTTCAGTTTTTTTCACTTCATCTAGAAGCCGCATTGCTTCTTTTATTGTATGATCAGTACCTGCTATTACATATATTCTGGCTGTATTTATTTTTGCCTGATTTAGTTCTGGATTAAGTTCTATAGCCTTTTGGTAATTCCCAATTGCTTTAATAAGTTCCATTTTACTTTCTTCTACTTTACCAAGAAGAAAGTAAGCTTCCGCAAATTTTGGATCAATCTGCAGTACATTTTTTATTTCAACTTTTGCTTTTTTATAATTTTTTTCTGCCAGGTACGCTTTACCCTTTTCTAAATATTTAATCTTACGTTCTTCCGCTCCACCACATGCATATAGTGAAACCACTAAAATTGATGTCACAGTTAATTTCGTTAATTCTGTAAAAAGTTGTTTCATTAACAGTATCCTGCCATATATTTAATTTATGTTTTCAGAACAACTACTTAATATGAGTAATGTTCTATCGTATTTTTTCTGTTGAAATAATAATATTTATGTACTTATTCATCGCTATTATAAACTTCATTTTTACACAATCTATTTTTTATGAACTTCACCTTACACTATTTGACCTTATTATTTTATAAAATATCAATGAGAAACCAATAACAACATGAATATAATATTTTATTCGACATTTATAATCTAGAATCAAAAACCTCTGATAGCCATAACTACTAAAGTCCCTATTGTACCAAAACGTATTAAGTCCCAATTACTCTTTCTAAGCCCCATCACGGCTTCACTAGCATAAAATAGAATAACTAACTTTACTGCCATTTCACCAATTCCGCTATCTTCAAGATGGGCTTCTGGGAGGTTGGGCACAATTATTACCAAAATAATTACAAGATAATCTAAGGGTGTAATTTGAAATGTATTTTCATAGGCAAAATGCACTCTTAATACAAATGCAACCACAAGCAATACAAATAATATATTAACTATATTGTAATTAACTAATTCACTATTATTTATTGACATTAGATAGACCGCCATTACAGCAACAATATAAACAACTGCCTTTTCAATTATCTCTACACTAGCAACCTTTAATAAAATTGAAGCCATTATAATTATTAAGAGAAAAGAAGATAGTATAGACATATCCCGCTGAATATCCGTCGCTAGAAAAGCAGCAATAAGCAACAGAAATGGGACTAAAAACTTTAGCACTAACGTAGGAATTGTTGTCAACCACCCCTTCTTAAGCATATAGCAAATAAACCCTCTTAATATGGATGATTCTGATAAACCACTTGCATGAAGTTTCCATTTCGAGATACGTGCATAATGAAAAAAACCTAATACGAAAAAACTGGTTATTGCATATATTAATAACAAAACAGCATCAGATTCATACAGCATAAAATATGCTACAGCTATAAGAACACTCTGTAGTAAGTATATTACGAAAACAGCCTCATATTGATCAAAGCCTATATCAAGCAACTTATGATGGATATGATTTTTATCAGGTGAAAAAGGAGAGCGCCTTTCATATAAACGCTGAACCATAACCGCCATAGTATCTAGTATCGGCAAACCAAGAATAAATAACGGAATTAGAGGGCTCATTGCTGAGTTAACCGATTGAGAAAGAATAATAACTAATACACCAAGACTAAATCCTAAAAACTGACTTCCTGTATCACCCATAAATAATTGAGCTGGATATGTATTATGCCTTAAAAAACCCAGTATAGAACCCGCCACAGCCATAGAAATAAGTACAACAATTTCACTGTTAGCATCAAAGGCTAACAATGCAATAATACTAATTGTTATTAATGATGTCCCTCCAGCTAAACCATCTAAACCATCAGAAAGATTAATAGCATTTGTTATACCTACTAAAGCAAAAATAGTTAGAGGAATAGCAAAGTAATAAGGCAGATGTTCGTCTATGAATGGAAAAGTGCGAACAACCACATCACCCCAGATCACAACAATAATAACAGCAAGCAACTGACCTAAAAATTTAATTTTATAATTTAAATCACACTTGTCATCCCATAAACCAAAAGCCCATATAACTATAAAGCCAACCAGAATTGCAATGAGTTGCTGATTTAATTCCGCCAGTAATAAAATAGAGATAACACTACCCGCTACCATAGCAATACCACCTACACGTGGTATTGCCTGCGTATGCACTTTACGCGCATCAGGTATATCAATAGCACCTATTTTATCCGCCCACTTCATAACAGGTGGAATTAAAATCATGGTTACTACCAGTGAAATAATAAATGCAAAAATAAATAACATATTAAAAGCGATTATTTACCTGGTATAAATTCTGGAATGATCGGTGATATTTTACGACTAAAGTCCTGCAATCGTTTATCTGCGATAGATATATCCTGCCCTGGCTTTAATATTGTAACTAAACGCATCAGTGCACCATCGGTTCGATGCATATTCATCGAATCCCAGAAAAGCCACCACTTCATCATATATTCGTTAGTTATGATACGACCACGCTGCTGAAACCAGTAATAAACCAATTGCCTGGTTTCATCTTTTTGAATGACAAGACGGTTTACTTCTAGTAGAACTCCACTAATTTCTGCACCTTCAATACTGTGCTGCGTAAGGCTGGCAATACGCCAACCACCGCCAGGAATACACGAACGTGGTGAATGAGCAGATGCACCTTTCTTTTGAGAAGAATAATATGCTGAATAGAAATTAACTGCCCCACCATCCTCACCCTGATAATCATTCATTACATAATCATTAAGCTTTAAAACATCAATATAAATTTGTTCTAAATAACCAGCACTACCCTGCCAACCATCAAATTCAAGAGGAAACTCAGCATACTGCTTGCGTTCCGGCTCAATTTCAACCTGATCAGGTAAAGCAAACACACTCACCGCCACTATTAATATAACCCCTAAAGATGCATAAAAAGGTTTCGGAATATCACGATAGACAATTTTTGTATCTTTAGGTGTAATCGCAGGAAAATCGAGACCAAAGGCCTCACGCAATGGCAACTTATCTTTGCCTACTTGAGCTAACAACCACATTTCACCAATAAGAATAGCAATGCAGCTCATAAATACTACCCAGCCTTCAAAGTCATGCAGGAAACCTTCTGCCATTTCAGGGCCCCAGTATTCAACTGTTACACCTATTGCTCCTATTCGGAAACTATTCATCAAAATTGTTATTGGAATAGATGACAAGAAAATTATACTTTTTTTCCAGATAGTACCCGTGAAGAAATATGCCGAAATAAACGCTAAAGTCATTAAAGGAAACAGGTAATTCAAACCACTACAAGCTTCAACCACCTGAAGTTTGTATACACCTAAATCGATTACATTTCCTTCGAGATATACACTAATATCAAACAACCGTATAACAGCTACACCAATTAGTGATGATATTAATTGAAGCTGTGAAGATAAATTATGAAGAATGAAATTAGGTAACGGTATCATAAACAATAAAATAATAAGGGGAACAAAAATAATTTTAAACGCAGATCCTCCCATTACAGATAAAATAACGCCAAATAATGCAATTATGAAGGCGTATTGAATCACCGTATATATTGAGCTTAACTCGCCCATATAAAACAATATTAAACCAAATATAACGACAATAAGACCCGCCCAGGATCCTTTAAAAGTCATTAACTCAAGCTTGTCACTTTTTTGCCAAATCAAAAATAATGTAATAAAAGGAATGATATAACCATGTCCATACTCTTCTTTAGCATCCCACATTTCCACCATATAAGATAAGCCTTCCTGATATATGAATATCAATGTTGCCAATATCAAAACACCAAAAAATATAAATACAGGTCCTTCTCTTAATATTTGAATATCTTTTTTGTCTAACATAACTTTCACTACTATTAACCTTTCATTAAGCCAAATTTAGATTTTAATATCATAAGCAAGAATAAGGGGCTAGATATGAAATTTCTTCTAAATAAACGACGAGGCTCACGCACTAAACGTGGCAGCCATTCCAATCCCATTTTACACGCCCACTCAGGAGAGCGCTTAACCGTTCCTGCATAAAAATCAAACACCGCACCAATAGCCCCCATAATCGGAACTTCTAATTTATCTTTATTTTGAAATATCCATTTTTCTTGTTTAGGAGCTGTCATACCAACCCATAGTACATCTGGTTTAGCTTTATTTATCTGCTCAATCATTGCTAGATTATCGCTATCAGAAAACTCTTGCTTGAAAGGTGGTGATAAAGTACCGCAAACTTCAATATTAGGAAATTCTTTAGCCATTCGATCAGTTATTTTACTCAATACTTCTTCTGTAGAACCAAGAAAAAAATACTTTAATCCATCTGATGAATTTGCTTTATGTGATAAGCCAAGAAACAAATCAGAACCAGCTACTCGTTCAGTTAAGTTAATACCTAGTATTTTTGCAGCAAGCACTATACCAATACCATCAGGTAATAGAATATTTGCATTTTGTAACGATTCACTAAAGTAAGAATCAGTTTTAGCTACTACAAGTGAGTGCGGATTAGTACACGCTATATAACTCCCTTTTGACCCAGATTTAATTAAGTCCCAGGTTGTTTCAACATCGCCTTTCACACCAGAGGCACTAGTTTGATAACCAAGAATGTCTACATTAATACCCATAAATCTACCACGCCCCGAATTTTTAAATAGTAAAAATAATAAATATTTTTTTACCGTATATAATTAATGCTTAGAGTTTTTCATATCAGATATAGCATCATTGTAAATATCCATTAAAATTTTAAAGTTAATATCTTGTGAATATTTTTTGTCAAACACAGATCTTGCATTTAAAGCCAATCTGGTTCTTTTTGCAGTATCTGCAAGTAAACCTTTTATTTTTTCAACTAAATCTTTCTCGTTTTTAGGCTCAAATAAAACCCCTGTTTCTTCATCATCAATGATTTCTTGCAAGCTCCCAAGACAAGAAGCTATCACAGGTGTACCACATGAAAAAGCCTCTAACACTGACACTGGAAAACCTTCATAACATTCTGATGGAATAATTTGAAGGGAGGCTCTTTTGATAACCTCTAACAACTCCTGTTGAGAACAAAAACCTAAAAACTCTACATTACTCTTTTTAGCTCTAACTTCTTCCTCAAGACTCTCTCTTAAATGTCCATCACCAAGAACTTTTAACTTAACATTATTAATTTCAGACCAGGCGTGAATAAGTGTTTTAATACCTTTTTCCTCACTTAGCCGACCAACAAAAACAACATAATTTTCTTTTTCAACACATAATTCAGTATTAACTCCGAGAAAATTAGGTTTAATGGTCAATTTACTCTCTAAAAGAGCACCTCGAATAAATCTATCTTTCGCGAACTGAGTCAGTGCAATATAACGATTAACGTATTTATTGTATGCCCCATTAAATCTATTTCTAGCAATCATTAAAGCTAAGGGTAAAGTTGCTGTAATTGAATTACGGTAACACTTATGCTTAATAGATGGTGTAGGAAATTTTGAGCCATCTAGACATAATTCGCATGAATTTGCATTTCGTAACAGCATACCACCCGGACAAACTAGACGATAATTATGTAATGTTTGAACCACAGCTACATTATTATCATAACAAGCTTTATATACACTAGGTGAAAGTTGTGGAAATGTATTATGAAAATGCACAACATCTGGGGAGTGCTTTTTAATAAGACCTACTAATTCACTATAACTAGAAGATGACCAAATAGTATTGATAGCCGTATTAACACTATCAAAAATTGTAGATATCTTTACATCATCATTATATTTCTCATAAGGAATAACTTCTACTTTGTTTATTTCTAAAAGCTCTTTTTCACTCCTAAAAACTGAATCTTCACCACTAGGTGCACTAGACCTATAATAGCAATGGGCTAGTAATACTTTCATATAACTTCTACCAAATTTAAAACATTACTTCGTAACAAACTCAAATCAATAAGTATATTATAATATAACTACATAAAAACATGTCTTTTGTTAATAATAAAGCTCGCGGTACAATATCAAACTTTAAAAATATATTATATACAAAGCATACAATTTACCCATGTATTTCATATAAAATCGATATATTAACTTATCTCAGTCTCACACTATCAAATTTTTCATTTTGTCCACCAGTTTCTACTTTTTCTATTACATTATTTGGCTCTTTATCTTCATCACTTAAATGAATACTTGACGATATAGCGAGCCCGATAAGTGCATATACATAATGTCCAAATTCTGTAACATAATTTAAAGAATTGTCTGTAAACAAAGTAATCAGATAAAAACCAATTCCGCCGATTGCAATAGCTGAATACATTTTACTAACATTATTCTGTTTAGAAACTTTTAAGAGTTTAAGAATAATTTGTAACAGACCTAATAAATACAATACTAAACCAATAACACCCAAATCTAGATACAATCTCAAATATTCTGAATGAAGCTCTAAAGACTTAAACTCCTTATCCATCAGCATATCTAATGAACCAACCCCACCCCCAATAAAACCGTTGGACTCTTCATAATGCTCTAAAACTTTTGACCAGAGAAATATTCGACCTGAAGTATCAAAGTTCTTTTCAAATTTTTCAGGACTTTCAATTGCTTCTGAAAAGTCAAACTCATCGGCATTATAAAACATTCTGTCTCTAAACTTATCCACAGTAAAAAGCATTAATATAAAACCAAATACAACAACTAATGGAAACACATATTTAACAAATTTATTTTTAATTAAAATAAACATGCATATACCACTTGCAAAAACCAAACCTGCCATTGATATTCTGGTAAAAGCAGCAAAAACAATAGCAGCTAGCACTAAGAAGACAATGAGATATTTTGTTTGCCTATAGTAAAAATAGTTACCTATGGAAAATATTGCGCCTATTGAGATAAAAAAAGAAAAATTAGCTGGACTCATGTATGGCGCGGTAAAAACACCTAAAGGAATCCATTTATATTTAACTTTATCCCCACCTATTGCCCCTCCAGATGCAAAATTTATTATAGCCAGTAGTATTACAACTATGACACATGCCAATAAAACCTTTTCAACATTTTGAAAATCTTTTTTTGATTTAATTGATCCCACTACAGCCATATACAATAAGAAAGGAGATATTATTTTGACTGTAAATCTTAAGCCATATATAAAACTATCACTCCATGTCAGTGAAAATAAAACATATATTATGAAAAGCGCATAAAATTTAAATTTAAATAAAGCCCTTAACATCATGCCATCAGAAAACATAATAATAAAAGCTAAAGCACCCACTATGAAAAATAAAAATGCTGCCTGAGGTGCCAAACCACCCAAAAAACCCAAAAGAATCAGGTCAGGCATAAAAGTCGTTAAAGGAATACCTCCAATAAATAATACATATAACACCAATTTTTTAGACGATGTAAACGTAAAATAACTTAGTGGTACTAAAAAAATAAGTAAACTTAAATATCCAATCATTTAAATTATCCAATAGCTGCTTAATCAGGCCATTTGGTTTTGACATTATGTTTAAATAGCTTATTTTTAAACAATGAATGAAGTTCATCCGTAACTTTTGAATAAGGGTAAAAGGCAACCCCACTATCCCACTTACTCCTTGAAAACCTTACTAGCTTTTCCACTTTATTAGAAGCACGAGTTGAAACAACTTTTCCATCTTTCTCAGAAACGCCCATAAGAACCACAACTTTCTCTGGGTCATCAACCTCACGCTTAACCAGATCAACATTCATAAAATCAAAATCACTTTTATAATTCATAGTATAAATCACATCAATTAAGCCTTTATTTAACCACTTTATTGCATTTCTACCCTGCCTTGATTGGCCCAGGAACAATGGTTTTGGGTGGGCATCTACACTAATAATTACTTTTGGTTTAATAGAGCGTATATTTTTAGATAATCTAATTACGATATCATCTATAGGATTATTTACAAAATCCTGTACATTATTATTCCAGGCATGATTACCGTCAATATCTTTTATTTCTGAAAGCAGTGCTTTATTATACTTTTTCAGAAACTTATTTTTAGACTTTATACTTTTAGATATTCCCATAGTTCTAATATAATCAAGATTTACACCATCCACATCGTATCTTTTTACTAAATCAGTAATGAACTCAACTATAAAATCTCTAAACTTGATATTTTGAACATCAAATGCTTTTGGTGGCGTACCTTTATCATAAAAATTTTTAAGAAATTTCTTTGATCTGTAAGTTACAGTTACCCAGGGGTGAACCTCAATACCAAACTCATGTGCTACTTCAATCAAGTACCTTAAAGGTTCTCCTTTCCCCTTGTAACTAGCAAATGGAGCTACGTTAGAATTAAATCTTGCACCATCACCATACCATACACACGGAATATAAACATTAATACCAGATTCATATAATTTTTTAACTGTTTTTAAAGCCTGCTCTCTAGTCTGCCAGGACGCAGGATAGCTATCAAACATAACACGATTTTCAGGTGCCTTTTCATCATGAGCGATCGTTCCTTTATTTTCATTCAAAAAAGCATGTTCAATATTGTCTATTTTATTTTTTGATATGCCAATACTTTTAAGAACTTCATTTTCAGATAATGTAACATTATATATTTTTACATCATCTATAACAGCATCAACCCATCGAGAAGCAAATAGGCTAGTACCTTTATCACACCCTATAATTAACTCATTAGCATAATTACCTGATCCAATTGTTTTTTCTCTACTAGATATTAATTTTCCATTTTTATATAAATTAATTTGTTTAGCAGTTTTATTCCACGTAACGGCCAAATTAACCCATTGATTTTTTTTGTATATAATTTTTCCATGTGTATGATTATATTTTTTATTATTGAATATAAAATACGTAAATTGACTACCCCCAGATTTCTCCCACCACCCATCACTTAGTACTAAATAACTACCATCACTCCACTTCATTGACATAAATGAGTGAGAAATTAACTTCCCATCATTATTTTTATAATAATCCCAATCTGGTTTTAACCACATTGAGAAACTTCCATTTTCAGACTCCAAAGTTTTTTTTAACTTTAGCGATATACACTCTTTTTTAAGAGCTAGCCCCTTACCTATCAGTCCATCTACATACCTTAAATCAGATTCATCACTATTATTTAAACTATTAAATTCATCTAGATTTTCCCCCCTGTCAAAATCTAACGTCATAATAGGTAATGGTATAGAAACTGCAGCTTCCGGTAGAACTAGCAGTAACAAATATATACACTTTTTGAGTATTCTTACAAACATTAGCTAGTTGTAATTCTTTCATACAACCTAGAGCATTCCATCAACAAATGAGTGTTTTCAGGCAATTCAAGCTGTTGTTTAAATTCTTGTTTAATATTTTTGCGACTATCTGATGGTCTTGCAACATGAGACTCCCTTAATCCACCTCCAGAATCCTCTATTTCCATGTCTTCAACTAATTTAAATATATTCTTTTCACTTTCTTTATTGTGATCAAACAACGAATATTCAGTTTTATATTTAATATTGACTTCATTTATAAATGAAGAAAAATCATTAGTTACTTGATTGAAATCTGCTATAACACAACCATCTATAATTGGTAATATAGATTGGTGATACCATATATATGTTTTCAGGGCATTTTTAAGAGAAATAGTTTCATCTCTTATTGCTAAGGATATAATTGCATCCATAGGCTTTCGTATTAGCAAGATAACGGGTAAGCCCGCTGCTACTGCAGACATAATTTGAGCAGGAGCATGAGTATGCCTTCCTATAACTACCTTTCTATTTTGTGAGTAATTAAAGGCAGCTACCGCAAATGTATTGGCTGACCTTGGATAACCTTCTATTACAATTTCTGTATCTTTATTCACTATTATATTTTTAAACTTAGACCGTTTACTCATTATCGCAATAAATAAACCAGGTCTGGTTCTAATATATTTATTAATAAATCGGCGTAACCACAAAAATCTAAACATATTCACCTCTACTATTTTTAAGCATTATAAATATCCATATTTTTTTAATCTAAAATATGTAAGAAGAGTTACAATATTATTATTTAATTTAGAAAGCCTAGAAACCCATTGATCATCCGATCTTAATTCTATGTCTCCCACCTTAAATCTCATAGGGTTGCCCGATACAGTATGATCTACAGCTAAATTTATTTTTCTTCCTTTAATGAAGGATAAATCTTTATTATGAAGACCTGCATCGGCTAATATATTTGAAATTGTACTTGTTGGTTCTTGCATGAAATCTTCATATTTAACCAACGAATAACTACACCTGCTTTTCATTATGTCCATCGAGTAATTCATTACATTCCATTGTAATGCAGTTTTATAAGCGGGTGTCACTGCCATATATTCATCTTTCCAGTGAATTTCTGGTCTTTTTTTCTTACGCAAACGCGAAAAAGCTACAGCTCTGCTATCTCGAACAAGGTGAATAACATGTAAATCTATATTATCTAAATTCATTAAATGCATTGCATAACTCGAGTTTTTTGATGAATCAATTATAAACTCGGGTGCAACTACATTTTCAATACTGCTATAAATAGTTTCAAGCGCAGCATGATATTCATTCATTTTTTTATTAAATTGAATATCTCTCAGAAAAGGAAACCAAATTTGTGGTATTTTTTTAAATCTATCTACATCACGAGATAGCTTATGAATTTGATTAGCATATTTTTTATCTAAATTAGAATCATCAACTATATTTTTCCATATATCACATTCGTTAAACTTATTACTACAGCCACATAACTGATTTTCTCCAAAGGATCTTAACCATATATTTCGAAGCTCACCTACACTAAAGCCACCTTCAACCTGACTTAAAACTCGGTCTAAAATAGTGCTCCCACTTCGACTATGAGCTGCTATATATAAAACTTTCTGTTTAGACACCTTTAATCACCTTTAGTGGATTTATAAAGGGTAATGTATATATATTCATAATTTTTTTCACTTTATATAATGAAATGATGTTTTGTATTGCCATGCTCAATGAAAATGATATAGCTGCGCCAACTAGGCCATATTCTGGAATTAAAACAATATTCATAACAATACATAAAAGCATTGTTATGAATAAGTTATTTCTCATTACCTTTTCATTTCCACTCATTATCAATAATATACCAACTGAACCAGTAATAATGTTCGCAAATTGACCAAAAACTAAAATCTGTAACACATTAGCATGATCTAAAAATTCACTACCAAATAATCCAAGAACAGTATCAGCGAATATAAAAATAATTAGACCAAAAGGCAAGGTAATGTACAAGAGTATTGTTGACGCACTTCTACACATATTTTCTAATGCGGAGTGGTTATTACTTTTATACATTTCAGCAATTTTTGGAGCTGTAATACTATTCACAGCCATCAAGAAAAAACCCATCAATGTAACTACCCTGATTGCCATACCTAGCACACCTACATCAGCCTCAGTTGAATATATGCCTAGCACTATAAATGACAACCAATTGATTGTCATTTGCATAACAGACACCCAGAACAGCGGAATACAACTATCTAGTATTTTTTTTGTTTCATATGTCTTATTAATACAAACATCTTTAGGTATTATTTTTTTCCATAAATACAATGATGCAAAGTACGTCAAAATTATTGACACTGTATACGCTATAACGACACCTAATACACTATATTTTGAGATCAATATCATAGCGCCTATAAGTGCTATGAGTGGCACAGATAAATTTAAAATAATGGTAGATTCTTTTATTCTCTTAAGGCCTTGAATGGCCTGAGCGTTTACTACACTAAGAGCTAAAGGTACGATAGAGATTGAGATCACTTCAAGATGAATGACCATTTCAGTAGAAGAGAACAAAATAACAGATAATGCTTCAGAGGTAAAAAAAACCCCCATGGCTGTAAATAATGAGAAAACAAAGGCAATTTGCATGCATTTTTTATGAGAACTTAATATTAGACCCCAATTATTATTATAAGATTCTTTCGCGACTATTCTTAATACTGTATTTTCTAGTCCAAATCTACCTATTACAGAACCAATAGTTAAAACTGTTAAGCCTAAAAAGAATATACCAGCACTTTCTGCTCCAAGCACTCTACCTAAATACAAATAAAACAAAAAAGTAACACCCGCTGATACTATTTTTATAACTAATGCAGAAGATGCCCCTTTTATTATCTCATTAATATGCTTATTAGCCATACATATTCCACATACATCTAAATTTATGCCTGTTACATATGCAACTTGACAGAAATTATTTCCTATACATTTCCTGATTACTTAAAAACCAGTCATATGTAGTTTTGACACCATCAATAAGCAGTACTTTAGCTTTCCATCCAGCTTGCTCTAACTTACTTACATCCAGTAACTTACGTGGAGTTCCATCAGGCTTAGTTGAATCAAATTTTAACTCACCTTCGAAGCCAACTGTCTTTTTAATTATTTCAGCTAGTTCCATAATTGATACATCTTCACCAACACCTACATTAATAAATTCTTCTCCATCATAATTATTCATCAGAAAAACTGAAGCATCCGCCATATCATCAACATGCAAAAATTCTCTTTTAGGTTTACCTGTGCCCCACACTTCAACTACTGACATGTTATTAATTTTAGCATCATGAAATTTACGTATTAATGCAGGCATTACATGTGAGTTTTCTAGATTAAAGTTATCACCTGGACCATACAAATTAGTCGGCATCAATGAAATAGCATTAAATCCATATTGTTTTTTATATGCCTGACACATTTTGATACCAGCAATTTTCGCTATCGCATACCATTCATTTGTCGACTCAAGCTCACCTGTCAATAAGTGTTCTTCTTTCATTGGCTGAGGTGAAAACTTTGGATAAATACATGATGAGCCTAAAAACAAAAGTTTTTTTGCCTTACTTCTATATGCAGAATCAATGACATTAGTCTGAATCTGTAAATTATCTCTTATAAAATCAGCAGGATATGTGTCATTAGCATGTATACCACCAACTTTAGCCGCTGCAAGGAAGACATAGTCAGGTTTTTCAGTTTCAAAAAACTGATTTACATCAGCCTGATTTGTAAGATCTAACTCATTACTCGTTCGAAATACAAAATTATTAAATCCATTTTTTTCTAAATTTCTAACAATTGCACTACCAACTAGTCCGCGGTGCCCCGCTACATATATTTTATCTTGATTATTCATAATAACGATTCGTTCTAAAACCTTCTTTTTCACACAGGGCATCACGTTTAGCAATCATAAGATCATGCTCAACCATTTCAGTAACCATTTCTTCTAATGTAATCTTAGGTACCCAACCAAGTTTTTCTTTTGCTTTTGTTGGGTCACCTAACAAAGTTTCTACTTCAGTGGGTCTGAAATATCTTGGATCAACTTCTACAAGGCACTTACCCGTAATTTTATCATAACCTTTTTCATCGGAACCCTCTCCTTTCCATTCCATTTCTATATCTACAGCTTTTGCGGCTTTATTTACAAAGTCTCTTACTGAATATTGAACACCTGTAGCAATAACAAAATCTTCTGCGTGATCTTGCTGAAGCATTAACCACTGCATTTCTACATAATCTTTTGCATGACCCCAATCACGCTTCGCACTCATATTTCCGAGAAATAATTTATCTTGCAAGCCGAGTTTAATTCGAGCAAAAGCACGGGTAATTTTTCTTGTAACAAAGGTTTCACCACGAATAGGTGACTCATGATTAAACAGAATTCCATTACAGGCATATAGACCATACGCTTCTCTGTAGTTAACAGTTATCCAGTATGCATAAAGTTTTGCCGCAGCATAAGGAGATCTTGGATAGAAAGGTGTTTTTTCTGTTTGTGGAGTTTCCTGCACTTCACCGTATAACTCTGATGTAGATGCCTGATAATAGCGTGTTTTCTTTTCCAGACCTGAGATCCTAATAGCATCCAATATTCTTAACGCACCTATACCTACCGTATCTGCAGTGTATTCTGGACTTTCAAATGAAACGGCTACGTGACTTTGAGCACCAAGATTGTATATTTCATCAGGCTCAATTTGCTGAATAATTCTTACTAGATTCATTGAATCATTCAAATCACCATAATGAAGAAAAAATCTCTGTTTATCTTCATGAGGATCCTGATACAGGTGATCTATACGATCGGTATTAAACGATGAAGCTCTACGTTTGATGCCATGAACTTCATAACCCTTATTTAACAGAAACTCAGCCAGATATGCACCATCCTGTCCTGTAATGCCCGTTATTAATGCTTTTTTAACCATTGTTATACCTAATTATTTAATATTAATCTGTTATCACGGACTTAAAGCAACTGCATGCTAAGTCTCTATTACATCCCATTTTTTATCAAAACAGGATTGGCCTACTACTTAATTGTCTTAATTTTTATCTTCTCTTCCATATACGTCATCAAACCTTACTATATCATCTTCACCAAGGTAACTACCTGTTTGAACTTCTATTAACTCTAGTGGAATCTTACCAGTGTTTTCGAGACGATGTTTTTCACCAAGAGGTATATAGGTTGACTCATTTTCTGACATTAAAAATACCTTGTCACCACATGTCACCCTTGCTGTTCCCTGCACAATTATCCAGTGCTCAGCCCTGTGATGATGAAGCTGCAATGACAACCGAGCACCCACGTTAACTGTAATACGTTTCACCTGAAAGCGCGAGTCATGATCAATGCATTCATACGCACCCCAGGGACGATAGGCCTTATGATGAATAATAGCCTCATCACGATTTGCATCTTTCAGTTGTTCCACAATCTCTTTTACATTCTGGGCTTTTTCTCTATGAGCAACTAAAATTGCATCCGCTGTTTCTACAACTACGAGATCATTTAAACCTACAGTTGTAACAAGCCTGCTATCAGCATGCACATATGTATTATTAGTATCTTCTAATACGACATCGCCATGGGTTACATTTCCCTTCGCATCTGAATCGCCAACTTCCCATAATGCAGACCATGAACCAATATCATTCCATTGCATATCAACGGGAATTACAGCTGCTTCACTGGTTTTTTCCATTACCGCATAATCAATTGAATCTGATGGACAATTTGCAAAGATATCCCGATCAAGTCGGATAAAATCCATATCCATCGCTGCAGTTTCAAGCGACTGCTTTGAACAGTTATACATATCATTATTATGTTTCTCAAGTTCCCGCAAATAAACAGAAGCTTTAAACATAAACATACCACTATTCCAGTAGTAGCTACCTTCATCAAGATAAGATTGAGCCGTGACTACATCTGGTTTTTCAACAAACTTATCTACACTAAAAACCTGATCATCTCCTGATTTAGAACCTGATTTTATATAACCATAACCTGTTTCCGGCGCATCTGGTATAATTCCAAATGTAACTAATTTGTTATCCATTGCAGCTTGGTAACCAGCCTGGACTGCCGAATGAAATGCTACTGTATTTCCTATAACATGATCAGCAGGTAAAACGAGTAACACCGGATCGTTTTCATTTTTTTGAGACTGTAAAGCTGATATAGCAACTGCTGGTGCAGTATTTTTTCCAAAGGGCTCAAGAATAATTGCTGATGGATTAATGCTCATTTCTCGCATCTGTTCCGCAATTGTAAATCTGTGTTCTTCATTACAGACGATAATGGGATCAGCGATATCCGTTATACCCGTTAAACGAGTAACCGTATCCTGAATCATGGTGTGATTAGACACCATACTGAGTAACTGCTTCGGGCGCATAGCTCGAGACAAAGGCCATAATCGAGTACCTGAACCACCTGAAAGTATTACTGGAATAATCATTACTTATCCTGTTTAATTTTTCTTAATTTTATTATATTCGTATTTTTATTTAAGACTTTAAGCAATATAACCTTCTTTAAATAAATAAAGCATTATTTTCTGCGCACATTCCACTGGAGTTTTTCCCATTGTATCTATTTTTATTTCGGGTTTAACTGGTTCTTCATATGGGTCACTTATGCCTGTAAAATTTTTAATAATACCTTTGCGTGCTTTTGCATACATCCCTTTTCTATCTCTGCCCTCACAGGTTTCTAATGATGTCGCCACATGTATTTCAATAAACGCCCCATACTGTTCAATCATGCTTCGCACTGATTCACGAGTATTTTCATAAGGTGCAATAGGTGCACATATTGCGACACCTCTATTCTTTGTTATCTCACTAGCTACATAACCGATGCGTTTTACATTTATATCACGATGCTCTTTAGAAAAGGTAAGTTCACTGGATAAATTTGTTCTAACCACATCACCATCAAGCAAAGTAACAGGCCTGTCACCCTGCTCTATAAATTTTGCATCAATTAGTTTAGCTAACGTTGATTTCCCTGAACCAGACAAACCCGTGAAAAATAAAGTAAGGCCTTTATGTTTACGCGACAACCTAACCTTACTTAGTTCGGATATCACTTCCGGGTATGAATACCAGTCTGGCACAGGCTGATCATGTTCTAGCGCCTGATTCAAATCTTTTTCACAGTAATTATGGGTTTCTAATTTTTCTTTTTCTGCAATTACACAGGGAACATATATTCTGCGTTCTTCTGAGTACCCCATTTCTTCAACCGGTACCATTTGTATATCTAGTTTGTTTTGAAATTCAGCAACCAGTTTTTGTGCCGAATAACGCTCATAAAAACGCCGGCTACCCGATCTAACCCCAGGAGGTGACGTATGCTCAGGCCCGATAATAAAATGAGAGCAACCATAATTCTGGCGAATAATCATATTATGAATTGCTTCACGAGGCCCCGCCATTCGCATAGCCTGTGGTACCAGTGATAACATGGCCAGGTATTTTGGGTAATATTGCATTATAGCCTGGTAACAATGCACTCGACTATAATAGGCAAGATCTCCCGGTTTACCCACACCAGAAAGTGGGTGAATTAAAACATTAGCTCCAATTGACTTGGCTGCATTTGTCGTTATTTCATAATGTACGCGATGCATCGGTTTACTAGTATGAAAAGCAACAACATTATCCCAGCCAGATTTTTTGAATTCACGGCGTAAAGCGTCTGGAGTGTGTCTAATAGATTCAAAATCATAATGAGTGGGTAACTGCATACCCCTGACTTCACCACCGATATAGTATTCTTTTACTTCCGAAATTAAGTACTGAACACCAGGGTGTGCCGAATCTATTGTGTTATATATTTTTTCCGCTTCTTTATTTTTATCAGCCTTCCAGACCGATCGAACATCCATAACCGCCAGCATGAAACCTTCTTCATCACATAGGCCTATCTGAGTATCTCCATCAAAGCCATCTAACTGTTCTTTTGATATATCCAGTGTAACGGGTAATGACCACAATAAAGAATTATTCAGAGTCATATTTTCAAGCACTGAATTATAATCTAATTCATTCATGAAACCATTTAATGGATTCATTGCACCATTCATAATCATTTCCAGATCACATAATTGACGCTGACTTAACGTCACTGTGCAATTAACCGGAATTTCTTTTTTTAATTGTTCACTTTCTTCTTCTGATAGAAGAGCTGAAAATAATTCGGTGCCGTAATATTTCATAGTATCTCTTTGTCAGTACCCTTTCAGGTATACATTCCTTAGTAGTTCTTCCTATAATCTTTCATCAACCAGATAAAGCTAACGATGGGTAAGCTCAATATTAATTAACTGTGGTACTCTTTATACCAGTCAACAAATTTTTGTATTCCATCTTTCAATGGTGTTGCAGGCTTAAAACCAACCGCTTCTATTAATGCATCTATATTTGCGAAGGTCGCAACCACATCGCCATCCTGCATACCCATCATATTTTTTTCAGCTTTTTTACCGACTGCATTTTCAATAGTTTCAATAAACTCCATTAATTCAACTGGCTCATTGTTACCTATGTTATAAACTCGATATGGCGCATAACTTGTAGCTGGATCAGGCAATGATTTATCATACTGCTCGTTAGGTTCTGCAACCTTATCAATCACACGTATGACACCCTCTACAATATCATCAATATAAGTGAAATCTCGCTGCATCCTACCTTTATTAAACACGTTTATCGCTTCATCACGTAAAATAGCACCCGCAAACAATGAAGGTGACATATCAGGTCGCCCCCAAGGGCCGTAAACGGTAAAGAAGCGTAAACCCGTTGTCGGTAGATTATATAAATGACTATAAGTATGCGCCATTAACTCACCTGATTTTTTAGTAGCTGCATACAAACTAACAGGATGATCAACATTGTCATGCACACTAAACGGCATATCCGTGTTTGACCCGTAGACACTTGAACTACTCGCATAAACCAGATGCTCCACTTTGTTATGCCTACAACCCTCAAGTATGTTGGCAAAACCAACCAAATTACTATCGACATAAGCAAGTGGATTTTCTAAAGAATAACGAACACCAGCCTGAGCAGCTAAATTCATTACGCGATTGAATTGCTGCTCTTTAAATAGCTTAGCCATCGCTTCACGATCAGCCATATCCATTTTAATAAAAGTAAATTTATCAAAATTTGCCAGCTGTTTTAGTCGATCATGCTTTAGTTGAACCTCATAATAATCATTAAGATTATCAATACCAACAACTTCGTCACCTCTTTCTAGAAGACGCTTTGAAAGATGCATACCTATAAAACCAGCTGCACCGGTTACTAAAATTTTCATAGCATTACCATTTCACTCTTTACTTTAGTGCTTCTACAGGTGCACATATATCAATTTTTTCATTAGTTTAAAAATATGCACCTTAAGGAGCACCTACAATCAATTCACTACCTGCCTACACAGGTGTATTTAAACCCATGTTCTTCCATGATTTCTTTTTCATATACATTTCTCAAATCTACAAATACATTTCCTTTCATCATCGATTTAACTTTTGCCAAGTCCAGACCACGATATTGATTCCATTCCGTCATCAAAACAATCGCATCTGCGCCCTTTATTGCTTCATCAATGTTATTCATATATTGAATTGCTTCAGGTAATAATTTTTTAGCCTCTTCTACACCTTCAGGATCATGTGCTTTTATAGTCGCCCCCTTATCTACCATAGCAGGTAATATTGCCAAAGAAGGTGAATCACGCATATCATCCGTTTCTGGTTTAAACGTTAAACCTAGAACAGCAATCGTTTTTTCTGCCTCTGATCCACCAAGTGCATTTCGAATTTTAGAAACCATTCTTGCTTTCTGCGATGCGTTAACCTCAACGACTGATTCAACTATTCGACTAGACACTCCATGTTCTTGTGCTATACGTATTAAAGCCAATGTGTCTTTTGGAAAGCATGAACCACCATAACCAGGTCCTGCATGTAGGAATTTTTTTCCTATTCGGCCATCAAGCCCCATTCCTTTGGATACTGAATGTACATCCGCACCTACTTTTTCACACAACTGGGATATTTCGTTAATAAAACTAATTTTAGTTGCTAGAAACGCATTTGATGCATATTTTATAATCTCAGCACTTTCAAGGTTTGTTATATGCAGTGGCGCTTCAATTAAATTTAACGGACGATAAAGCTCACGTAATAAATTTTCTGCTTTTTCTGATTCAACACCCAGAACAACTCTATCTGGCCGCATAAAGTCACCAATTGCAGAACCTTCTCTTAAAAACTCAGGATTAGAAGCCACATCAAAATCAGCTGATGGATTTGCCTTTTCGATTATTCTATGCACTTCACGTGCGGTTCCAACAGGAACCGTCGATTTATCAATAATTACGGTATACCCCGTCAAATAACCGGCCAGCTCTTCTGCAGCCGCATAAACATACTTTAAATCAGCATGGCCATCACCTCGACGTGTAGGTGTGCCTACAGCAATAAAAACCAAATCAGCTTTTGATACTGCATTTTCTAATTCTAGCGAAAAATTTAAACGCCCTGACTCAACGTTTCGCCTGACAAGATCATCAAGACCAGGTTCATAAATGGGAATTGCACCCTTTAATAAAGCATTTATTTTAGACTCATCTTTATCTACACAAATTACATTTGCACCAAATTCAGCAAAACAGGCACCAGAAACCAAGCCTACATAACCTGAGCCAATCATTACAACTTTCATTTTAGTATCCTAAATTTAATAAGCTCACTTTCACTAACTTTAATTACAATTTCGAGATTCTCGACTAACATAATTATCAATTTCATTTTTTAAAAACCGTACAACACCTTTTCGATTAATATGTAATTTACAGTCTTTATATGGTGAAGCTAATGGCTCACCAACAAATAAACCCTGTCCCGGCATTTGAACGCTTTTCCAATAAGCCTCAAGTAATGTTTCGCCTGACATATACCTTTGCATTAAAATAACCGGGTTAGGAAATTTTTGTGCAAAATTACATGGCTCAACTACTGTTCCATATGTTCCAGTTACGCCTGCATCAATCCATTCGATCACGCTCATTTGCTTACCATTAAACAGATGACCACCGGTAGAAGTCAAATGATCAGCAACAGCCCCAGGTAAATATTTATTTTTATTTACCCATTTTACTTTCTCTTGCCCCGTAAAATAAAACATAACATCATTTGCATTTTTTATAGCATCAGCTTTTATAACTTCAACATTTAAAACATCACCTAGTGTTTTCTTTATATGTGGGTAATATACTGCCCTCACATTACGCTGCTTGTCACTAGTACTGAGAAGATAAGCAGATGCAACTGGCCGACTATAATCGGCTAACTCACCTCTATCAATTAACTGTTTTACACCTTCAACTGTACCAGCCGACAACATCATAGATGGTCTTATTTTATAATCCATATAAGGTTGCTTACTATGGCTATTAAAATACTTAACCGGCTTAGATAGTTTACATCCCTTAGCACAATAGTCCTTACTAAAACCAAGCGAAAGCGCAGAGGTCATTGACATACAATCTGCTCGCCAGGGCTTTCTCCACGCTAAAACATAAGCCTGTATATTTTCTGGTACTCGATCTTTAAGCTGCATTTCTATTTCTTTAAACTCTGCCTCGCTAAGCGAACTTAACTTTGCACTAAAGCTTAAATAAATAATATTTCCATCAGGTATTAACCTTGTTTTTTGATAGTGTTTTGCTATCTCTAAACTTTCAGGGTCATTTTGATTAACCAGAACAGCTAATGTCTGGTTATTTATTTCCGCTTTTACAGAAGTAATTACCAGTATAGCAATCACTGTTAATAAAATTTTATATTTGAAAATTACTTTCGTATCCACTTATCTGCATATTCACTGGCAAAAAACACCTATATAATGAGTTTACATCCAGAATATAAAATTAAACTATTAATTAACAACTTTAACCTATGCCGACTTCTTACCTAATTTCGATAAAATCTGTGCAAATAAACCTGGTTTCAGATCTAAACCAGCATAATCTTTATCAGTTGTATATGCTTTATTTAACACAGTACCTATCACCTCATTACCCTGTAATATTTCAAACGCCTGCTTCAATTCTGTCTCCTGTGTTTTCCCTTCCTCTATTACTACCAGAGTTGTATCTGCATTGGGTATAAAAGCTAATGTATCTGAACTTTCCAGTAAAGGAGGTAAATCAAAAATAACAATACGCGATGGATACCTGTGTTTTACTTCTTCTACCAATCTTTGCATTTTTGGTGAACTTAACATTTCAGATGAGTTTGCAATGGCACGACCCGCAGGTAAGACAACAAAACGTGAAACTCCTTCTGGATTAACCAGCATTTCATCCAACGGTTTATCGTTCAATAAATAATCACTTAATCCATAGTCGGTATGAAAATCAAAATACTTATCCAGCTTGGGTGAGCGTAAATTTGCATCTACTAATAATACAGTATTATCAATTTCACGCGCCAGGCTCATTGCTAGATTAATCGCTGTAAGTGACTTACCTTCTCCATTACCAGGACTTGTAATAGCCAGTGTATTCCAGTTTTTTTCATTTAGCCGCTGCAATACCTGGGTACGCAATATTCTATAGGCATCTGAAATATTATTTTGCTGTTCAGTAATAATTCGTTTTTCTCTGAATTCATTCACTGGCATGGGTACGGTACGGGTATTTGTATACTTAATATCCTGACCTTCAATACTCTGCTGATTTGTTACGGGTTTTGCTATTGACCCAGTAATTCTGCCGCCATTCTTAATACGTTCCTGACGGGCAAGCTCTAATGCCTGTTTAATACGCTCCATTATAAACCCCTCTTATAAATCCATCACGTTTTCAGCTTTACGCAACCCTCTAAACCAGAGAACATCCAGCGGGGTCCAGAAAAAATGAATTAATAACATCACGCTAATAATGCTGCCTACTACCGAACCAATGATTAACTGATTTGTGCGCTGTTTATGTCGTAAATCATAAGTATTATAAATAATTGGAATAACTGCCAACGGTGCAGCTGTTAATATTTTATGTATGCTTGCTACACCACGAACTGAACCATCCATAGCCTCTTTCAGAATTGCCACACCTAGTCCTGCTGCAATTGAAAATATTAGTGACAAAAATACAATGGCTACCCGATTAGGCTTAACCGGTTTCTCTGGAAACTGAGCGGGATCAATTAATAAAAATGACTCTCCTTTACTCTCTTTTTCAAGTTCCTGCCCAATTTCTGCTTCCATTTGTCGTGCTTTGATATCCTGAAAACGTGATAATGCACTTTGTTGCTCACGAGTCAGCACCATAAATTCTTTTTCAACCTGTGGACTTTTTGATATTCTTTCCTCAAGATCCAAAAGTTTCTTATCAAGTCGCTTTTTTCTTGAACTGTTTGATGTAATTTCTGTTTCTACTGTTTTAAGTTGTGTCTGAACGGTAATATAAGCTGGATTATCTGGCTGGAGTTTCATTACCCCTTTCTCAATTTTCATAGGATTATCAGCAATCAGTTTTTCAAGAACGACTATTTCCGATTCAAGCTTTATAACATCAGGATGGCTTACAGAATATTTCTCTTTAACTAATGCATATTCACTACGTTTTTGGGTTAATTTTATTGCATGCTCCTGAAGATTAATTCCATGACCCGTAGTCTGACGAAGGCCCGCTATTTCTCTTTTTATTTTAACAATATCCGGATGCTTGTCTGAGTACTTTGTTGATAAGCTTGCGAATTCAGATTCAAGTGCTTTTAACCTTGATACAGGATCAAGAATTGATTGCCCGGTAGCTGAACGCATATTGGTTAAAGGATTGATCTGGTCTAGCTGACTTTGTAAATAGAATTTTCTCTCTTTTAATGCCCTTAACTCAGCATCTACTGAATCAAGTTCCGACTCTGTTCGATTTAGCATCGATAAATTCATTGCCGACATTTCTGGCAAGCTGTGAGCATTTTTTTCTTTAAATTCAGCTAGTTTTTTTCCAGATTCTGCAATTTTATCTTCTAATTTAGACGTTTCATCTGTTAAAAACGAGTAGGTTTCAGCCGCTTTATCTTTACGTGTTTTCAGGTTTTCGGCTAAAAAAAGGCTAGTTAATTCACCTGCTACTTTTTGTGTTGAGTCAGGGTCGCTACCTTCATAAGACAACTTAAAAGCAATTGTTGCCACACCAGGCCTGCCAGTACGTGGATCCATAACATCGGCACTAATCATGTTCAAACCAATATCATCACGCATTTCTTCTAACACTTCTTCAGTGGTATTACGTTTTCTTTCTTTTACATAAAGTTTATACTTTTCGACTATTTCCATTAAATTAGGTCGCGTCATCACACTCTGACTAATTGTTTGAATACGCTGAGCAGCAAACGAGGTAACTGTTGAACGAACAAGCTCAGTTGGAATTTCCTGCTCTTTAATCAAAATAGTTGCAGATGACCGATAAGTAGGCGGCCATACAAGCGCAGTAATCAGACCCAGTAGAAACACTACCAATCCTGTGGCAATAATTGCTGCTTTTCTACGACTTAAAACTGCCAGATAATCTTGGATACTTTTTTCTTGCTCTTCCATATTTATTTCTTATTAATAAGTTGAGGCCAATTTCGGCCAATGTAGATTTAGATTAACATAGACAGCATTTGAAGAACTGCCTTCATCACTATTTGATATATTTTGTTCAATATACCTATACAAAACATCCAGGTTCCAGTTTTTATTTAGCTTATATCTAACAGATGGCTCGAACCTATAACGGGTTCTATCATTTGATGAATCAACACCACTTATGGTTTCTGTCTTATATGCATTTAGTATAAAACTGGTCGAAAATCTTTCTGTATTTTTAATACTGAACTGATAGGTAGCACTACGTTTCTCCTGTGCCCCCCCGAAACTGGAAGGTATTACTGTTCTTCCGCCAGTAAAATTATGTGATGTTGTTTCTGATTTACTACTATATGACAAATTAACAACTGTTCCATCATCTTTACTTTTAACATCGTCAAAAATAGGTATGACTCTTAGAACCAGGAATGATGGAGGGCATAGTCCATTAGAATAATTTTCAATAGGTTCGACACCGAAATTTTCACCTGTAGCTGTATTTATCAACTCACACCCTATTAGCTGGTCTTTTATTAATGACTCCAGTCTACGTCCCCCGACGGATAAACTTACATCTGAAATCTGATTTATTGTGTACGTATAATCAACCTGTAATATAGATTGATCGTAAGAAAAGCCAGCATCTGGGCTATCATATTCCGAATATGATCCTGTAAATCCTACTTGATGACTTTGTGTAATTATCCAGAGCGAATTAAAACTAGCACTATCATAATCATAGTCCTCATAATTCAGATTTGTTTTCTCATCATAAGCCACATTCGTATTATTTAAGCTAAAACTAATTTGAGAAGTTTCACTCAAACTCCATCTAACAGAAGGAGAAACTGAAGCCGTTTTACGCTCAGTATGGTCATCCAGCAAACCTGCATCTGGGCTTTCAGTATCAAAATCAGTATCAAAATTTGAGTTTCGTTGAAAACTGGTATTTAATCGCCAATTAGATCGTTCAGTCTGTCTACCACCATCAAATATAAAGAAAGCATTATCACTATCAGCATCTTCAACATCTTGATATTGAGTGACTTTACCTCTGGCATCAATCGCCACATCCCACACTCTTTGTTCTTCACCTGAAAACTTGACCCTGGGTTCGAATGTAAAACCAGTTGAACTCTCTGGATTGCTATTATCAGGACGCATTCTAACATTATCGTTATATAGTGCTTTTAGAAAAATACTGGGCTCAACTTTCCATTCTGCCGCATTTACTGTTGTTATTGAAAACACACAAACACTCAATACGGTTAATTTGATTTGAAATAATTTCAACTTAAAACTCATAAAATCAACTACTCAACAAGTTTTAAGGAACTACAACAACATCACCACTTTGCAGTATGATGTTCTGTTTTAATTTATAACCACCAGCAACTTCATCATACTCAAACAACATACTTTTAATATTGCCATTTACTCGGCGTAAAATTTTAATATTGTTGGAGCTAGCGTAAGCATTTAAACCGCCTGCCATTGCTAATGCCTGCATAACATCTATGTAAGATGTACCAATATATTCACCCGGGCGATTTACCTTTCCAACAACAAAAATTTTGTTATTTTCAATTTTACGTACCGCAACTGTTACCACAGGATCTGGAATATATTGCTTAATTTTACTGGCAAGTAACTTTTGAAGTTGACTCACACTTTTACCACCCGCATGCAAATCACCTGCAAGTGGAAAACTCATACCTCCATCAGGGCGTATTAATACTTCCTGCTGCAAACCTTCTTCTTTCCAGACGGAAATATTTAAAATATCACCCGGGCCAATCTTATACGATGGCATTGAAGTCGCAGTTTTTGAAGGCGCCGCCAGCACAACCGAACTGGACAACATAAATATAATTAAACCCTGAAAAAATGTTTGTAATACTGTTTTTGATGATTTTCTAATATATCTATTCATTAATAATCGCTAATATAGTTCCATTTAAATATGACACATAATAGGCAATCTAGGGGTTTGATGCAAAGCTTTTAAGGCATTAAGTCCTTCAACTTCTTAAGGAAATTTTGTTTTGCCTAAATTATTCGTTTTTTGTAAGAAAGTACTAACCCGTTTGAAGTATTAACATGAAACTAATTTAAATTTACTGGCAGAATATCAATATTTTAATTTCCAGATCTGGGCAAGCAAAGTAAAACCCATTTATCATGATTTTCTAATATTAGCCTATCATTACCTCTTTAGGCACACCCAGATGATAACCCTGCACATAATCTACCCCCATATCTTTTAACATATTGAGCGTGTCTTCATTCTCCACCCACTCTGCAATTACTTTTACCTTCATTACATGCCCTACACGAACAATTGCTTCAACCATTGCCCTGTCGATCGGATCATTAATCATATCCACAACAAATGTGCCATCTATCTTGATGTAATCTACTGGTAAGGTTTTAAGATAGGTAAATGAACTGAGGCCGCTACCAAAATCATCCAGTGAAAAACGACACCCCTTATCTTTTAGGGCTTTAATAAACTGAGTTGCTTTAGCCAGGTTGCTAATGGCTGCGGTTTCTGTAATTTCAAAGCAAATTCTATTCAGGTCTGTCTGATGCCTGTCTGCCAGTTCCAGTATATATGTCAACAGGTTCTCATCTGCCAACGACGTACCTGACAGATTTATTGCCACAACATTGTCCATACCAGCGCAACTTGTCGAGCCCATGTACTCAAACACCTGGCTAATAACCCAACGATCAACTGTTGTCATTAAGTTATAACGTTCTGCGGCTGGAATAAATGCATCAGGGCGAACAATATCATCCTTTTCATCTCGCATACGAATCAGAATTTCACAATGCTTACGCTCAACCTCATTCTCCTTAATACCCACAACTGGTTGTTCAAATAGCACCATACGCTGATCTTCTAGCGCTTTGGTAATACGACCTGCCCAGTGCATCTGACCATGACGCTCAGATAACAGGGCATCTGAAGGCTCATAAACATGCACCCTGTTTCGCCCCATATCTTTAGCTGCATAACAGGCCATATCAGCTGATGCAAGAATGGTTGCAAGATCCATATTATCAATATTAATACCCACTACACCGATACTCGCACCAATTTCAAATGTTCTGTCCTGCCAGACAAAGCGAAAATTCTTTACCGATTCTCTTACTTTTTCTGCAACCTGAGTCGCCTGTTTTAATGCGCAGTTTTCCAGTAATAAACCAAATTCATCTCCACCTAAACGAGCAAGCGTATCACCCTCTCGTATACAGGATTTAAACAGATCACCCAACTGACGCAACAACTCATCACCCGCCACATGACCACAGGTATCATTGACGATTTTAAACTGATCAAGATCGAGATAACAAAGTGCATGATGTCGATCTTCTACCCCCACATTCATTAATGCTGCTTCTAGCTGCTCTTCAAACATACGGCGGTTAAACAGGCCTGTAAGCATGTCGTGGCTTGCCTGATAAGACAGCTGACGACTTAATTTACGCTCCTGACTAACATCCTGAAACACCATTACCGAACCAATAACTTCACCTTTATCATTACGCATAGGCGCAGCTGTGGCTTCTATCGGAATTGCTTTACCGTCATTTCTGATTAGAGCTGAGTGATTTACCAGCACTTCAACCTGCCTGTTTTTTAAACAGGAAACGGTTGGACTAGGCACATCCTCCCCTGTATCTTCATTAATAAGCTTAATCGCATCACTTAAATCAGAATCTTTTACCTGACTCGAACTCAAACCTAATAAACGCTCTGCAACCGGGTTAAAGTACTGAATAACATTACTTGAATTGGTGGTTATCACGCCATCCATGATTGAATGCAGAGTAACCTCTGCCTGCACCTTTTCTTCAAAAAGTGCTTTTTGTGATACCTCAAGCTCTCGCTGGTGAGAAATCACCGAATCCAGAGCCTGATTAATGAATTTCGCCAGATAACCAAATTCATCATTTCGATTTTCATTAAATCGAACCGACTGGTCTTCTTTCGCAAATCTCTGCGCCGATGTCATCATATTCAAAAGAGGCTTCGATAACACTTTTTGCAGTATTTGCTGCAATATCATGCCAAATGTGAAAACCAGCGTGCCAATTATCAATAACATCTGTTTTCTGGAGTCGGTTATCGTTTGCTCAAAACTGCGCATATACACATCTAAATCGACCACCTTGATATCGGTATTAGACTCTACCCTTAGAAGCAACTGACCTTTTATCTGCACCTGATCACGACTTAGCTCACCAAAATGATATTGATGACCTGCAAACTCATAACGAATAGACTCAATTGGGTATTTATCTGAAAAGGACTGAAAAAGGCCTGCGACCCTATTAGACATATATTGATGGTCAAAAATATTTTTATGATGAAGGATATAGAGGTTTTCTATTTCATGCTTAACATAGAGAATATTATTATTATATTCGTCAGTGAGCTGAGATTCTCTCTGATTAAGAATATAAGTGGCAACCAGCAAGCCTACTAACACCATACCCCAAAACACAATGCCCGTAACCTTAGCGGACAATGACGTACTAACCGGTTGATTCTGCTGCATTTTATTTTTATTCTGACTCATTTAAACCCAAGCCAGCGTACTGCTAGCAAAACAGGGCAAATACCGCTTAAACCAGCACCAAATATAGCAAATCCCATAAACCAGGGGAAAAACCAGAGCGCTTCAACCAGAAAATAACCGACACACAGAAAAGAACCAACAATGATTCGCCACAAACGCTCAGACTCTATATCAAACTTCGCATTTTCAACAAGAGCAGAATCTGCATACACATACTCCTGTTTAAGCACATTACTTCGCACCAGACCAACTAGCATCGGCACACGCATATTGGTTATGCCTTCAAAAAATAAAACACCAATAATTGCATACATCACATAATTAAGGTCAAAATACAGCACCACCAGTAACGCAAGGCCCATTATAGTTCTATAGGTTCTATCGGACATATCCATCTCCAAACCGGAAAGTAACACTCAAACAACTTAATACCATTTGCTTTATCAAATCAGGGCCGTAATCAGCACCAATTTAGCAATTTTCATTCATATCTACTTACTAATATTAGCAGTTCATTTATAAAATGAACTGTAATTGAGGCAATTATAAAAAGAAAAATACTGAAATTAACTACATAACAAAGCTTTCCATGCGTAATCGCTCCCGATTAAGCTGCAACCATTGCAAAGCAATAAGAGGAATTGCAGCGCAGATCTTGCCCGAAACCATCAGATCATGTAAATCGGTATAATCGACAACAAACACTTTAATATCTTCACCTTCATGCTCAACACCATGTATACCTTCTGCCCGAGCACTATCTACCAGAGCACATAAAACGTGAATTTTTTCAGAGCAACCGCCCGGGCTTGAGTAAAAACTATGCACATTTTCAAAACTATGCACATCTAAACCCGCCTCTTCCATACACTCTCGACGAGCCACATCGACAACGGACTCTCCCTGTTCAACCATGCCCGCAACAATCTCCATCAACCAGGGGCCATTTTCATCATCAATAGCCCCTACTCGAAACTGCTCAAGTAAAACAATTTTATCTTTAGACGGGTCATACATTAAAACAGCAACCGCATCACCTCGGTGAAATAACTCACGTTTTACTTCAATCTCACCACCCTGATAAGTTTCATGCTGTATATGGCATAAATCGACTTTAAAAAAACCACGATACTTAGGCTCTGATTTAAGCAATTTCCACTTCATGTTTTTTCACCCTCTAAATAAATAGATGATATTATTGAAATATAATGCATTCACAACTACACAAGTTAATCGGTCAGCAGATTACCCATGATAATAAATCATGTATGTTAATCGAAGTAATTGATAATGGTCCATTATTAGTCTTTCAATGCCTGGCTAAAAAAGAAATACAGCATGACCAGCACGGCAACGCCAATAGAAGATCATTACCTACCTTTACAATTCATTGCTTAAATGAATTTAAAACTGATTTACACCCTGTACTTAAAGAACTACTGAGTACAACAGAACAGAAAACGTTACTAAATAAACTTGTTTAAGCACAACCACTCTATCCGGTGAACGCTAAACAAATACTCACAACATATACGCCCTATTGTAGGAGTTAGCTTTAGCTGACGATTTTCGAAGCAAGTAATAAACGATATGGCTCACTTCAAATTGCTACAACTACCATCAGCTAAAGCTGACTCCTGCAAACATAAATAACGTTTAAATTCGCTCTACACATTCATGCACCAGCCCAGGCCCCTGATAAATAAAACCGGTATAAATTTGCACCAGACTAGCACCTAACTGTATTTTCTTTTCCGCATCATCAGCACAACTAATTCCACCCACGGCAATTACAGGAATTTTCTGTTTTAAATGTGCTGCCATTACCTGTAACGAATGATCTGCTTTTTCTTTTAAAGGTCTTCCGCTTAATCCACCTTGCTGGCTACCATCGGGTAAATTTTCAACACCTTCTCTGGAAATCGTCGTATTACTAACAATGACACCATCAATAGAATACTCAATAAACGTATTAGCTAATGATTCAATTGCATCATCATCCATATCGGGAGCAACCTTTACAACAAGAGGCACATACCTATCAAACTGCTGCGTCAGCTCTCTTTGTTTAAATTTTAAATCTCGCAACAAACCCTGCAAGGTTTCACCAAACTGTAAATCACGTAATCCCGGAGTATTAGGTGATGAAATATTAATCGTAATGTAATCCGCATGATTATATACTTTTTCCAGGCAGATCAAATAATCAACAACCGCATTTTCTTCTGTCGTATTTTTATTTTTCCCTATATTTATTCCAAGCACACCCTTAAAGCCAGATCGAGTTACATTTTCCAGTAGATTATCTACACCTTTGTTATTAAAGCCCATACGGTTGATAATCGCCTCTGCACTTTCCAGTCGAAATAACCGGGGTTTATCATTACCATCCTGAGCCAGAGGCGTTACTGTGCCTATTTCAACAAAACCAAAACCACAACTGGATAGTGCATGAAAGTACTCACCATCTTTATCAAGACCAGCCGCCAGGCCTACCTTGTTTGGAAAGTTAATACCCATTACATTAACGGGCTTAATCTTATTTTTTCCAAAAAATAGTTTTATTAGTTTAAATTTATGTAATAAGTTTAATCCACGCAAAGATATTTCGTGCGCCGTTTCAGGGTTAAACATAAACAGAATTTTCTTAACGAGTCCGTACGGCATTAATGCCATATTATTACCTTTTCCTTAAATCATTTTTCTTAATATTCTGTAGGCACACCTACATTTAAAATTACATTGCTTCAAAATACTCTACAATCAACTGAGCTGTTTTTTTATTTCTAAACTCATTAACATCGAGTCGATAAGCAGCACGAATATAACCATCACTTTCCTGCATTAATGAAGCTGGAGCATTAAATGCAATTGCTGATATGGGTTGCTCAGCATCTGAAGACTGCAACTCCATTTTAAGGTGTTTTTCACCCACCACTCGCCAGTCAATCACTTCAAACTCACCATCAAAAGTAGGCTCAACAAACCCCTGCCCCCAGGGTCCCGCATTTCTAATTGACTCCGCCAGTGATAAGCCAAAATCATCACCCTGTAATTCTCCGTCTGACTCTATAACACCCTGTAAAGCGTCATCATCTAACAGTTGTTTTACTACATCATTGAAGCTTTTTTCGAATAATTTAAACTCAGATTTGTTTAAACTTAAACCAGCTGCCATAGCATGGCCGCCAAATTTGATAATCATACCCGGATGCTGGCTTGAAATCGTTTCTAAAACATCACGAATATGCAGGCCTTTTATAGACCGCGCAGAGCCTTTAATAACCGTTTCATTATCATTTGCAAAAACAATAACAGGACGATTGAATTTCTCTTTAATTCTTGAAGCTAAAATACCTATGACACCCTGATGCCAGTCTGCATTATATAAACACATTCCATATGGCAGTTCAGTCTGACTCATCGACACTTCTAAATGTTTAAGACTTTTCATCGCCTGCTGTTGCATTTGCTGCTCAATCTCGCGCCTGTTTTTGTTTAACTGATCTAATTGCTCTGCAATAGCCATAGCCTGATTAGCATCATCGGTTATTAAACACTCTATGCCTAATGACATATCTTCAAGCCGACCCGCAGCATTTAATCTGGGACCAATAGCAAAGCCAAGATCACTGGAAACAATGCGATGTATATCACGACCCGCAATTTTTAAAATAGCCTGAATGCCTACACATGCTTTACCCGCCAGCATGCGTTTTAAACCTTGGGCAACAAGAATGCGATTATTACCGTCCAGTGGCACCACATCTGCTACTGTGCCCAACGCGACAAGATCCAGTAACTGCCCCATATTTGGCTCAGTTCTATTTTCATTAAAATAACCAGCTTCACGCAAACCTGCTCTAACCGCGAGCATTACGTAAAAAATCACTCCGACACCAGCGAGATTTTTGCTCGGAAAAGAACATCCCGGCTGATTCGGATTAACAATGGCATTGGCATTCGGTAACTCGGCTCCCGCCAGATGATGATCAGTGACCAATACATCGACACCCGCATCCCTTGCTGCCTGCACTCCCTGTATACTTGAAATGCCATTATCAACTGTGATTAATAAATCGGGTTTATTCTGACAGGCAACAGCAACTATTTCAGGGCTCAATCCATAACCATAATCAAACCGATTGGGCACAAGAAATGAAACATCTAAATGACCCAACATTTTTAATGCACGCATACACACAGCAGTACTGGTTGCACCATCTGCATCAAAATCACCAACGATTAAAATCTTCTGTTTATTCTGTATGGCATTTACGACTAAAGCGACGGCCTGCTCTATTCCCATTAACTGGTTAAATCCAGTTAATTTACCCAAAGCATAATCAATATCATCAGTCGAATTTATTTTTCTATGACTCAATACTTTCTGCAAAATCGGGTGCAAATCAGACTGTTTCAATGAGTCTGATATTTCACCTGAAATTCGTCTTATTTTTTTTGCTTGCATTATAACTGTCAGTTTCCAAATAACGTTTAAGACACGCCTAAAGGGCCGCCTATAAACTACTCATATATTTATAAAGAGGTTTATTCTTTTTCCAGAATTTTAATAAATTCATTCTATTAATTTTAAATATCTGCCCATTACAGGGGTATATATTTACTTCATCCACTTTCTTTGACGCTAACAGATCTATAACCTGCTTAAGTTTATCTTCACAGAATATTTTTAAATCCTCCAGCCATACATCGACATCACCGTAACAAACCGACTCATATAACTGATCAAGCACGAGTACAGAGTTGGAATCAACACTATCTATTTCTTCTGTTGCTAATACCGATACACCTGCTTGCTTAGCCAATGCTATTGCCAATACTTCATCAGCAAATAACTGCCTCGGTATTTGTGTGCCCGTACAATCTGAATCGAACCGAAGATCCCATAACCACAAGCCATTAATAGTCATTTCACCTTTCGCTTCTCTGCCTTGATTCACTTCGTGCGAAAAGAACAACATCTGCGCTTCATTAACTATTTTACGCCACCAGATCTCATCTTCACCCTGTGGCATAAAATGTTTTATATCACGACCTAATGCATAATCCAGCGCATTAAATTCAAGCTTAAGTGGTTTATTACTTTTTAAATACCAGCGATGCTCATGAGTTGAATGCAGGGATAAATCATCTTCAGCAAAGTGTTGATTAAAACAGGTTATTAGTTTTTCAACTTCCTCAGATTCAGGTAAAACCAGTTCAGTTCCTATTAAAATAGCATGATCAGACTCAGCCTTATAATGCACAGGGTCAGCACGATAAAAATAACCCTCGGATATATCAACACCATCATACTCAGCGGTTAACTGACATAACGACTGTTTACATTCGGGGTTAATTAACTGTACGAGCGTTTCATAATACGAGCTATTTTTTTTTGAACCTGATTGATCACTGTACATATCAGATCGGGATAAAATTTTATTAACTAATTTAAAATCAGATTTATTTAACTGCTGTTGAATATGAGCAGGCATATCATTTGCGAAAGGCCCTAATAAACCGGGTATAACCATATTTAACTGTTTCATTAAAGCTGACTACGCTGCCTGACCGCTTCAAATAAACAGACACCCGTAGCAACAGAAACATTCAAACTTTCAACCTGCCCAGCCATAGGCATTTTAATCAGCTGGTCACAGTTTTCACGGGTTAATCTTCTCATGCCTTTTTCTTCCGCACCCATAATCAAGGCCAGTTTTCCGGTTAATTCGGCATCATATAAGCTAATATCAGCTTCTCCTGCCGTACCAACAATCCATACTTCGTTTTCATTAAGCTGCTTTAATGTACGAGCAAGATTAGTCACCTGAAAGAATGGCATCGTTTCAGCAGCACCGCAGGCCACTTTTCGCGTTGTTGATGTAATGCCTGCTGCCCTGTCTTTCGGCACAATAACCGCATCCACACCAGCCGCATCAGCTGTGCGCAAACAGGCACCCAGATTATGCGGATCAGTCACACCATCTAATACCAGCAAAAGCACATCTTCTTTTTGCATGATATCTTCCAGTGAATGTCCTTCGATTTTAGCGGACGCTTTATATCGAATAACAACGCCCTGCGTTTTATGACTATCAGCCTGTTTCTGTAAATCTGTTTTCTTTAAATAATCAACCGAGATGCCCTGAGATTTTGCATAATCAACTAACTGTGTGATTCGTTTATCATGGCGATTTTTTTCCACCATTAATTGAAGCACATTGACCGGGTCATTGCGCAAAACTGATTCAACAGCATGAAAACCAAAAACAATTTCAGATTGTGTAGATTGCATAATTATTACCGGATCACAAACGACTTAACGGGGCTCATAAGCAATTAATTATTTTCTTTAAGCATTTTAGATTGAGCACGCGAGATACTGGTACTCAGTAATTTATCAAAATAGTCCAGACTATTAATCCCGACAATTCGATCACTTAACTCCTGCCAGTCGGAATTTACAAATAAAATGGTCGGTGTTACATCCACATTATATTTCAGTGCGATGCTATCACCTGATATCAGTTTTCCCTGCTCATCTCTTATGTAGCTAAAATACTCCATATAGATCTGTCTGAATAATATCCTTGAAGCGTAATCACCTGAATCGATCATCGGTAACAGATAGTTTTTACGTATAGCTTCACAGTATTCACAATCTTCAGTTGTAAACAGCAATAATACAGGCAGGCCACTTTCTTCAATCTGTCTTTTAAATTCCCGTAAATCTTTGACTGTTTGTATTTTTGTATCCGCTACAACACTAAAAGAACACAACAATAAAAGCACGTACGCAAACGGCTTTATCTGCGTCAACCCTGAAAACATACACACTACCTACCTACACATACTCATTGTTTATGTCATCAAAACCAAACGGGAAAGAGCCTGAACAAAACTTAAAATCATTCAGGCTCTCAACACCTATTTCTTTTTAGCCTTCTTTTTTACTGCTTTTTTCTTAGGCGTTACTTTCTTAACTACCTTCTTCTTAGGCGCTACCTTCTTAACTGCTTTCTTCTTAGGTGCTACCTTCTTAACCGCTTTCTTCTTAGGTGCTACTTTCTTAACCACCTTCTTCTTAGGTGCTACCTTCTTAACTGCTTTCTTCTTAGGCGTTACTTTCTTAACAACTTTCTTCTTAGGTGCTACCTTCTTAACAGCTTTCTTCTTAGGAGCTACCTTCTTAACAGCTTTCTTCTTAGGAGCTACCTTCTTAACAGCTTTCTTCTTAGGCGTTACCTTCTTAACTGCTTTTTTCTTCGGTGCTACCTTTTTAACTGCTTTCTTCTTCGGTACTACCTTCTTAACTGCTTTCTTCTTCGGTACTACCTTCTTAACTGCTTTCTTCTTCGGTGCTACCTTCTTAACTGTTTTCTTCTTCGGTGCGACCTTCTTAACTGCTTTCTTCTTCGGTACTGCCTTCTTAACGGCTTTCTTCTTAGGTGCTACCTTCTTAACTACTTTCTTCTTCGGTGCTACCTTCTTAACTGCTTTCTTCTTAGCAACAGCCTTTTTAGGTGCAGTTTTCTTAACTGTCTTTTTCTTGGTTACTGCTTTCTTAGGTGCAGCTTTACTAACAGCCTTTTTCTTAGTTGCTGTTTTCTTAGCTGCCGCTTTCTTAGTAGCTGCTTTTTTAGCTACTGGTTTCTTAGACTCTGTTTTTTTAGAAGCTGCCTTCTTTTTAACCGTTTTCTTCTTGGGCTCTTCTTTTTTAGCTACCTTCTTCTTAGCCGCAGGTTTCTTAGTCGCTGCTTTCTTACTTGCTGCTAACTTCTTACCCTCTTTAGGTTTCTTAGAAGATTTTTTCTTATCTTTCTTTTTCTTCTTAGCCGTTTCAATTGAAACAACCGTAGCTGATTTCTTCTGTTCTTCATGGCTCAACAGTTCAAAATCAATCTTGCGCTCATCCATATTCACGCCAGCTACATTAATAGTAACCGAATCACCTAACTGGAAGACTTCACCTGCTCGCTCACCAATCAAACGATGTGTTACTGGTTCGAACTGATAATAATCTTTTGGCAAATTGGTAATATGTACCAGACCTTCAACAAATATTTCATTTAACTCTATAAATATGCCGAATGACGTAACCGAAGTAATCGTACCTTTGAAATCGTTACCAATACGAGCTTGCATGAATTCACATTTCAATGACGATACTGCATCACGAGTTGCTTCATCTGCACGACGCTCATTAGCCGAGCAGTGCTCACCCAGGTGCACCATATCGCTTTCACGATAAAAATAACCTGCCACTTTCTGACCCTGAATAACATGACGAATTGCACGATGCACCAATAAATCAGGATAACGACGAATTGGCGATGTGAAATGAGCATAATGATCTAATGACAGGCCAAAGTGACCTTCATTTTCAGGTGAGTAAACCGCCTGCTGCATAGAGCGTAACAATACCGTTTGAATTAAATGGAAATCATCACGTTCTTTTGCCTGATTAATGATACTGGCATAATCCAGCGCTTTCATTTCACCTTTAAGTTTAATCTTCAAACCCAGGCCTTTAACAAAATCAATTACATCATCAATTTTATCAGTCTTAGGGCCGTTATGAGATCTGAACAAACCAGGTATTTCATGCTTTTGAATAAACTGTGCCGCTGCAATATTGGCCGAAATCATGCACTCTTCAATAATCTTATGTGCTTCATTTCTGGAAGTTGGAACAATTTTTTCAATACGCTGATTTTCATCAAAAACAATGCGTGTCTCAGTTGTTTCAAAATCAATCGAACCACGTTTCTTACGTTGTTTGATTAATACTTTATACAGTGAGTAAAGTGTTTCAAGGTGAGGTAATACATCTTTATACTCTTCACGCAGTGCCTGATCATTATCTTCAAGCATCGCAGAAACCTTATTATATGTAAGGCGTGCATGTGAATACATTACTGCTTCTGAGAAATCACTGCTTATCAGCTTGCCCGCTTTATTAAAGTGCATTTCACACACCATACATAAACGGTCAACTTTAGGATTTAATGAACACAGGCCATTAGAAAGCACTTCTGGTAACATCGGAATAACACGTTCTGGGAAATAAACCGACGTTGCACGGTTATACCCTTCTTCATCTAATGGTGTTCCACGCTGCACATAATGAGATACATCGGCAATCGCAACCAGTAACTTCCAGCCTTTTGCTGTTTCTTCGCAATATACCGCATCATCAAAGTCACGGGCATCTTCACCATCAATAGTAACCAGAGGTAAACCGGTAATATCACGACGGCCTTTTTTATCTTCTTCTGTAACGAAATCCTTAATGCCTTTAATCTGCTCTTTAACTTCATCGGGCCATAAGAAAGGCAGGTTATGTGCATGAATGGCTATATCAATTTCCATACCCGGCGCCATATGATCACCAATAATATCGGTGATTTTGCCTGTTGCTTTATGTCTGAATGTTGGCTGTTGAGTGATTTCAACAATAACGATCTGCCCGTGATTGGCTTCATTAAGCTGATCCTGAGGCACCATAATATCCTGAGTAATGCGTTTATTATCCGCCACAACAAAGCAGATACCCGATTCAATAAATAAACGCCCAACAATACGATCATTGGCACGTTCGATAACATCAATCACTGCACCTTCACGGCGACCACGACGATCAATACCGGAAACCTGAACCACAGCACGATCACCGTGTAATAAAGAGCGCATCTGACGACCGTGTAAAAACAGGTCATCACCACCTTCATCAGGCACAAGGAAACCAAATCCATCAGGATGCGCAATAACACGACCACTGATTAAATCTTCTTCATTTACCGGGATATATCCATCACGACGATTACGTATCAACTGACCATCACGCACCATCGCATTCAAACGACGGCGTAATGCTTCTTTCTGTTCTGGTGAATGCATTTTAAGGGCATTAAGCAAATGATCATGTGACATCGCCCCCTCTTCCTGAACTACCTGAAGAATCAGCTCCCTACTGGCAATAGGGTTTTCATAATTACTGGCTTCGCGCTCACTTTGCGGATCAACAAGCGGCTTATTGCTTTTATTATGATCAGGTTTATTTGAACCTGACTTTGAATGTTTTTTTGAATGTGACTTTTTATGACGCTTTTTGTTTTTCTTGTGATCGCGCTTACCGTCTTTTTTACTATCTTTTTTATTAAAGTTTGCCATTTTTTAGGGTTCTGATTTTTTCGAGGCCCAATTGTACACAAAGCAGCCAAAGAATGCGCCATTTAGATGCACCGTTAATGCTTTTGATTGACAAAAATATGGCTAAACGGTAAAGTTCGCGCCGTCTCGGATCGATCGATCCAACGCACCCACATGCCGAGGTGGCGGAATTGGTAGACGCGCTAGCTTCAGGTGCTAGTGGGCTTCGGCCCGTGGAGGTTCAAATCCTCTTCTCGGCACCAAACACTATACAACTCATTGATTCTATTAAAAACAGTAGCTTACACTCCCCTATTGGGGTACATTTGTGGGGTACATTGTGTTTTTTGAGATGAATAAATGGGCAAGAAAACCAACTTAGAACTGCATGGAAATACGTGGCGAGTCACTGTCAGTATTCCTGTTTCACTGCGTGAAATAATTGGTAAATCCCACTTTAAAGAATCACTAAATACTTCCGATCTTGATGAAGCTGCAAGGTTAAAACACGGGGTAGTTGGTAAGTATAAAAAACTTATTGAAACTTATAAAAAAATAAAGCCACAGAAAACACTTCAACCATTGAATTCTACAATAACTTCTTAAGAGAAGTTGAAGCTGGTTTACACGGCACTACTGAAGCAGAAAAAAAAGAAGCACTAGAGAACGCTTCACTTAGCATCGAAACAGAAGCCCATGAATACTTATCACCAATAGGTGGTGTAGAACTAGATCCTGAGACAGGTCATAGATATGATCTCGATGAAGGCAAGTTAAACGAATATCGACAAGCAAGTAGAGCAATAGGAACAAGAAAAGAAGCACTAACAGTATCTAAGTTATTAGAACGCTACCTAACTGATCAAGACCACCTACAACCCTCAACTCTTAAAGCTGTAAAGAACAATACTGAGTCATTCATATATAGTTTTTAATTCCTTATCAGCCCACTTTAACGGGTCGGTTATAGGAAGACCATCTCTATCCTCTTTTGTCACTTTGTCGTGAGCAGAACCTGATGCTCCTTCAAAAATACGACCAATAGCAAAATCCGTTGTTGGACCTGACAAACGCATTAAAATACCGATTGGTGTATTTTCTGCCTCAGAATCAGGGATTGTTTTATTCTTTATACCATTTATAAACTCTCTGCCAACTTGAAAGCCAACTTCAAATAGTCGCTTTTGTTCATTTCTATTGCCATAAATCCCTGCATATTCTGAACAAACGAATGCAGACCAGATTACATTTCCGAGATTTGGCTGAGTATTAGAAAATACACTCTGACTAAACAACAACAAATAAACTAATGTAATAGATAAATTTATTCTACTTTGTTTCATTCCTTATTCTCACCTTGTATGTTCGTGCAAAAATATTAATGATGAACTACATTTTTCACCTAACGCTGAGTTAAACGGTAAGCCGCTTTTTACTTGTCCGAGCTGTGCGCTTTTTTGCACAGCGATATAAACGTTTTGTTAGCCATTTGTGTTTTTAAGTGAAAAAATGAATAGAAGATCTTTTTACATTATAAAGCATTGGTGGGTACTTGTTTTCCATATGTTCTTCGAAGCCTTTAAAGTCATTAACTGGTAGACTTGCTAGTATAAGGTCTTTATCTTGTAATGACTTATAAAAACGAAGTCCAATACAACCAGCTTTTGGTTTTTTATTTAGTATATGTCGATAAAGCCTATAGCCTACAGCCGCATCTTTACCCCAATATAGTGGTATCAATTCATTATTATTTTCGATTTTAATTCGCTTAATGTTTTTTATTTTAGTTTTAAGACTGTTTTTTGATATGGCTTCATTTTCAAGTTCTACTTGCTCATCTGCAGATAATATAACAGCCACACAATAAACTGAGCCGTACAAAACACCTTCCGCATCTTTATTCTCAGAAATCTTGAATGTCCTACTTGTTGATTTTGGTTTGAAGCCTGATGCCAGTGCTTCATCAGCAAGAAAGCTTAGTAATTTATTGTTCATTATTTTGTCTTTTGGCTAACAGCTGATTAATGGAATTAACTCCTATTATCTCACAGCATCCTCTCACCAATCATACTTCCAAGACTATTGACCTATACAAGCCATTTAGAATTATGACTTGATCGTGATCTGATAAAAAGATACATGGGGGTATTGAATTGTATTAGTTCCGAATTAATCTAGCACTTAACAAACATCATCCCCAGCCCTTCAGTTCACTGAACCTGTAGTAGCGATACAAATACCATAGACTTCTTCGGATGCTTGTTTTGCCGACTTTAGATTTGATGAGCTGTAAGTATGATGGAGATACTGGCGGAGCTCGTTAGGTACTTCAAGTCCGGAGTTTACGAGCTGCGTCATTAATGCTGACAATGAAACACCTGCTTCTTTTTGCTGCCACCCAAAGGCAGCAAAATCTCCTGCACTTTCACACATATTTATAATATTCTCAGTTTCAGATTTGGCATAAGATACTGTCGACGCACTCATCAAAACTCCTATCAATGCCGTTTTAAGAACCCTGTTCATGATTATCTCCCATAGATTATTATTCTTAAATTATTTGATACTTTCTTCAACACTACTACAATTTTACAAAGAATTAAAAAATATAAAGTTACCTATAATGTAGACTCTAAATACTCTACTTTACATAGCATTCCCGCTTGTCGAACACTCATAGGCTTTCTATTTTGCCAACGCTCACTCAGAGCCTCTACTCCAGCCAACAAATCATACACTGCATCTGCACTTATCCTATAATACTTTTCATGAAAAGAATCAACATTATCAATCCACATTTTAACTCTTGATATTGCTGTCTTCTTAGATAATCTATCTCCAGACCTGCTGAGCTCGTCAGCAATTAAGCCAGCTATCTTTTCACAGTTATTACCAACATTTGATGCATCAGCAATGTTTCCTGAGAAGACTAAACCTGACAAGGTCAAACCAAATACAAAAATTAAAATCTTTCCCATGACACGCCTTTACTTCGTATTGATATTATCACCGCTAAAAATATATGGCTTACATTCGTTAGTCAACAAACAATTTAGAATCAAAAGAAAACCCTTAAAAATAATCGGTTATAGCGGTAGGGACAGCTAGTAAAATTTATGGGTGATTTGAAAATCAGGCTATATTGTAACTATTACAGGCTCAATACTATCAATATATGGTTAATGATAAATTTAAAGAATTAGGATTAAAAACGTAGAGAGCACAGGTGCAAGCTCTCTTCTTGGCAACATTTTTACACCACTCTCACACACTAACTATCATATACTTGTTTTCATCACATAACTTAATCAAACGATGAGCACCAAAACCCTTTACTCTGTCCTCAAATACTTATTCCACATGACACAACAACAATTAAAATCGCCACTATCGTAGTTAGACTATTTTTTTATTTGAATACCTTAATTGGTGAGGATTTATTTTTTTATAACATAAAACTTTAATGATTAGCATTATTTTTATTGCTAGGATCTATTATTTTGAGATAGCAGACGGAAACGAAAGCTAAATTACCGCATAAAAAACCATGAGTGGACATATAACGTCCATTTTATAAAATCCAAATCAGTAAATGCAATTAAGTTAATTGATATTCATCATAAGTTAGTAACTGCGTATTTTTTATTAAATATATTATTTTATATCACAAAGATCTCTATGTGTTAGTTGTTACAGACAATAAAAACTCATTACAATAAACTGCTTGTAGTCTTGATGGGTATAGCACCAATCAAGCCCTATTAAACAAAAGGACTCAAATGAAAAAAATAACTATTCTACTGGCAGCCCTAACTCTTATAAGTGGTGTTGGTACGGTAATCGCTACCAACATCATTGCTACAAACCACATACATGACAACAAATCTTCTATATCTCATAGCGGTAGAACCAATGCTGAAGGCTGTCATAACGATTATAAAAATAACTCCTATCACTGTCATTGAAACACATTAGACAAAAAAACAATCACCATCAAGTTTTCATTATTAGATTATGACGTGATCTAACACATAGCCATTAACCTTAATTAAGAGATAAAAATGATATTAAAATTATTAGCGATCAACCTTCTATTTATTTTTCTAGCTGCTTGTGGCGGTGGTGGTGGAGGAACCAGCACTACAACTATTACTGATGACAGTCCTGATGGTATATGGACAGGAACTATCAGTGACAGCGGGGCAACATTTGGACTAACAGCACTTGTTTATGATAATGAAATGTATGGCTTTAGTAACGATGGGGATGCACTCATTCAAGGAAGCTTATTTGTATCAGGAACTACAGTTTCAGGAACTGCTAAATCCTATGCAATATCAACAGGTGAATTTATTACTAACTCTACTATAAGTGGTACGGTGCAGCAGGGTATATCATTCACTGGAAGTACATCTGGGGGCTCTACTTTTAATCTTACTTATGACGATTTTTATGATCGAGCTAAATCATTGCCTGATACATCTGGTATTTGGTCAGTGACAAATGGATTTTATACCGCAACTATTACTGTCCAAAACGATGGGTCTTTTACTGGTTCTGATACAGAAGGCTGCGTATTTTCTGGTAATCTAATTGATCCAGATTCTACAAAAAATATTTTTAATTCACTTATAAATGTTAGCAGCTGTGGCATTTTAAATGGCGCATACGGTGGTCTAGCTAGTCTGGGGGAAATAGTAGTAGCCGATGATGTATTAGTAATCACAGGAACCAATACTAACTTCACCTTTCTCTTTGGTTTCCAAAGACAATAATGCTATTTATAATTGAATAAAACTTATTTATTAAGAAGCCTGCTTAGATCGGGCTTCTTAATGGCATTTAAAAAGCACTAATCGTCAATACCTATCAGGCTGCAATATCGATAGATTTTGTAAATACCCCCCTTCCATAGTTAGTAGTTAATATAATAAATAAATTGGGGTACATCTGTGGGGTACACACATCACAAACAAAACAATAACCTATTGATTTTGTTAGCAATATATTTTAATAGATAGAGTCCTCTTCTCGGCATCATTTTAAATATGTATTATTTATCAGTCTAGACGCAATAAACGGGGATCAGGTTGTTGCTATCTCCTGTGCTTCTATATCTTCAATCTTCTTTAATAATTGCTGGGACTCGGGGTCATTATTTAATAATGATTGAATAACTTTAGTGCTTAATTTTTTATAACAGGCATTTCTTAAATAGATATGTTGCTGATCAGTTTCCTTACCTAATGCTTCACCATGAGCCCAGTCACCATTATTAATCTCATTTAAATATGCCTGAAAATAATTACGATAGGCATCTCGACACTGGGTAGTATCGGCCTGAACTGAATTTGATAGAAATAAAATAGATAGTATTAACAATCTCATGATGATGCCCCTTTATGAGTGAATCTATTATATAAGCCGATATTCCTGCTTACTGAGGCCTGCATCACATCAGCGACAATTAAACGCCGTTAGATGTAAGGAGCGTATTAGAATGTTTTTTACAGAATAACAGCCTGTATCACTTCAAACTCATCAAATGAACCTTCAAGATTTCTTCTAAATAACTGCCTTGACCAGTTTTCTATGCCTTTAAGATGCTGCTCTTTTTTAAGCAATGAAGCGACTACATCCAGTTTTACCGTATTGGGTGTGTAATGTTCCACCAGCTCATGCCAGGCATTTATTTGATTAGCCCGTACCCCGGGCATGGCATACGTTGTGCACTTCACCGATTGAAAACTAAGCTCTGAGAAAAATGCGCGTAGCTTTTTATTCACTTCCTCGCGAGCAAATTTACAGGCAAACCATGAAATGGTTTCTGTTGCATCTAACAGGTCCTGTTCAAGATCTCCCTGCTTTTCCAGAAACTCTAATGCGGGAAAATAACTGAGTTTATGCTTTTTTACTGCGGTAATTACCTGCTCTGTCAAAGCCTCACCAACCACTTCTGCCGATGAAGGAAGATGACGCTCCAGTAGTTCATGAGGAACTTTTATCTGCAGCGTAATATGGATTTTTGTTATGTGTAATGAGGGCATATTATTCTAATAATTATCAGCTAAAGCTAACTTCTTAAAATTTTCGTTTGCTCTTTCATTGGGTCTGTCAGGTGTTTAATGCGTTTTCTCATTACAGAACCAATAGCATCTGTTTGACCAAACACCGGAAAAGTAAGCTCTTCACAATAACCTGAAAGAATCATCATCGCATTCAGGTACAACTCTGCTTCAGGCAGTATTGTTTTAACTTCTGCTAATTGCTCATCACACTGTGAGCATTTTTCCTGTGCTTCATCCTTTATTAAATCAATATCGCGTCGATTTTCAAAACCGGGACAGATATCTTTAAAGTAGTTTTCTATAGTCATAAATAAAGATATAACTACATTTTGATCACTGGGGCGTTTAAGAGAAGCATCAATTGCATTTAAATAATTCTGCCCCGAAGCGGATAAAATTTTAATTAATAATTTTGCCGGTTTATTACCTTTTTCTATTAAATCATTTAGCTTTTCTTTAAAGTTTTCATGATTTATATTTGCAGGCGCATCACCGGGCAGGTCATCAGGCATCGCCTGTAAGAAACCGACAAAATAAGCGCCTTTCATTTTAGCTTTTGCCCATAGGCTCTGCTTCTGCTCATCTGTAATCAGACCAAACTGCAATGATGCCTTTACACTATCAATCATTGCCAGCGCATCTTCTTCAAAGGGTAAATGCTCTATTAGAAACTCGGACAATATCGGCCCCATTTCTCCCTTCACTACCGCTTCTTTTTCCAGCATTCGTCGCGCATTATCAGAGGTTGGCATACACCACCACGCACGGCGAGCCAGCTCATCAGTTAACCCCGGCGCATGCACTACCGCAACTACCGCTTCTTCTTCACCTAAGACTAATAACTGATCAAGGCTGTCATCCTTTGCCTGTCCCATGCGAGTCCAACGCTTTAAATAAACCGGATAACCACCAGGAGAGCCGAGCGAATGAGATGATAATAGAGACTTAACATTACGAATATATTGTTCATCACGGCAATTAGAATTTAACGGCACTTTAGCTTCACCGCGTTCGGTTAATGCATAAACAACCATACGTGATTCATCAACACGTAAGGCCTGTAAACCCTGATGGAGTAATACATTTAATCGAAGACTGTCTTCGGGGGAGAGATCCATATAAAAAATCGTCTTAAGTCGTAAGCCTTAAGTCAAAATACTTAAGACTGGTTTTAATTTAGCTGTACTCGCTGCCCCCAGGGAACAGGTGTTTTACCTTTAACTAACCATACTACCGGAAATGCCGGTTCTTTTTCAGGAAATTCTCCCTGCGCATCGGTAAAATAAACAATTAAATTGGGCGCTTCATCCTGTTCTTCTGCCCATTCAATAACGGGTTTAAAACTGGTGCCACCACCGCCTTTAAATTTTTCAGGTAGTTTAAATTCATCCCAGGGCTCAAATAACCAGGGGCTACCTTCTGCCAGATTTGAGTCACAGGCCAGCAGGGTTATTTGCGCACGCATTTGCGCTTTAATTGAATCAACCTCTGACATGAATTCATTTATTTCATTATTTGAAATTGAACCACTGATATCCAGAGCAATTACAATATTTAATTGCGCACTACGCAAACTAGGATAAACAGCCGGATCACCCCGTCGCGATGAAGGACGCATATATGTGTAATCATCACGAGCCACCATGGTCATATATCGTGATAACAACATGCGCCAGGGCAACCTTGGTTGTAACAGATGATCAACCATGCGAGCCAAGGACCCACCCATTTTACCTGCCTGTATTGCTTGCTGTGCTGCACTTGCCATACGCTGCTGCCATTGCAAACTGAGTGATTCTATTTCCTGTGGCGTTAACGGATCAGGTTCGCCTTCACCCTCTTCAGGTGGACCTTCTTTCTTTTTGCCCTGCCCATCACCTTTATCTGAATTATCTTCTCGTACACCACCGTCCTCTTCACCCTGACCTTTGGAATCATTTTTTTGTTTTTGGTCACGGCCTTCTTTTTGATCGTGCTGATCAGGGCTACCACCCGAATCATCATCCTTATCATTATCAGAATCCGGATTTAGTTCCTGTTCCAGTTCGCGTTCCTGGTCATTGTCATTATCCTGCAACATCGGATAGATTTCTTCCGCGGTCATACCATCGTATTCACGCAAATAATTCGCATCAACAGGCGGTGTCATTCCGTCATTAATGAGCATGGGGTTAATGGCAAAATCACAGGCCATATCCCAACGATGTTGCACACGGTTTTGACGGCGTGCGAAATGAGACAAAGCACAATGCAAAGCTTCATGAGCTAAAACAAATTGCGTTTGTTCAGGGCTTAGAGCATCGATGTAATGTTCGTTGTAATAGAACTTTTTACCATTACTAAACGTAGCATCACACCAGTCATCCTTGGCGCGAACCATAGGCAAACGCAAAACCAGCGCACCCAGAAAAGGTTTCTCCAGGATAAGTTTGGTTCGAGCAGTGGCTAGTTTTTTATCAAGATCTAATGGCATAATTCTAATACTAACTTGTATTCGTAAATTACTGTTCAGATTGCCCATTTTCGACTTCAGGACAAGGCGGAAAAGTGAGCTTACAAATGTAAGTGTCTATTTTTCAACGCAGGCGTGGAGTCACAAATGAGTGAGCTGGGCTGTAATTTTTAGTAAATCATCAATTCCGCAATGTCGTTTGCCCAATCAGCAAACTCAGGCACTGCAAATATCTCTTCACCAATTGCACGATGCAAATCAGACACCATCATCACACCCATCTCTTTCTGGCGGAAACTTTTTGCATACTTTAAAATATTGCCCAGTACTTTTTGTGAATCAGCTTCACCTTTAACACGAATAGCACGACCTACTAATGCAGCCGCTACTGCATATTGCAAATCAATTTCTTTTGGTGAGCTAACTTTTTCACCCGCGACAATCGCATCTAAATCAGGCATCTGATCCAGGCTGTCAATAAATGCATTTAATTCAACACCGGCTGCCGGGCCTACACAGGCCTGTAAGGTACCTAACAATAAATCAGGGTGATCTTCAAATTTATGCAATGCATTATGTGCAAACTCCCACGAACGAGGTGACGGGAATGCAACCGGATTATGTGCCGGATCAAAATCAAATAATAAATCAGGACGGAAACGTAAAAAGCCAATCACTCTTTCATTGATATTATGTTCCCATGCCCATGCCACCCAGTCATCCAGATTCACATCCACTTCATAGTGTGAAAAACGATTCGCTAAAGGTGCTGGCATTGTATAAGTTACACCCCTGTCACCCTGTCGGTTACCCGCAGCAAAAATAGCCCAGCCTTCTGGCACTTCATAGTTGCCGAGTTTTCTATCCAGAATCAACTGATAAGCTGCAGCAGAAACACTCGGTGGTGCAGATGTAATTTCATCGAGAAACAGAATACCTTTTTCTCCATGTCGCTCAGCATTAGGCAACATGGCGGGCACTGCCCATTCTACCGACTCACCTTTTTTAAAAGGTATGCCACGTAAGTCACTGGGTTCCATTTGTGAAAGACGAATATCTATTACCGGTATATTATTTTTCTCAGCAACCTGGGACACCATTTGAGATTTACCCACACCCGGCGGCCCCCATAACATAACAGGGGTATGGTGACCGGTTGCTGTACTAATGAACTCTTTGTTTAAAACTGATAATAATTTAGCGGGACGCATGCTCTTTCCGGTGAATCCTGAGGGTAAAATTGAGTCGGGAATATTAACAGTTTTTAAGTGAATTTAAACCTACAGACACAAGGTCATAGAAAAACACCTGTTTTTTTGCCGCAGAAAAAATCCCTGACAGCAAATCGGATGTCACTTCATAGAAATTACAATACCCTGCCACAGGGCGATTTAAGCCCTTATAATAATATACCGCCTAACAGTTAACCAAAATTCATCACCCGTATGAGTTATGCCTTTTATCTCATTGGCATAGCTTATGCTTGATGATAAATATAATAAAAATTAGAATATACTTATATTTAACAAGGAACTTAAAAATGAAAACCAACTATTGGAAAGCAGGCATTGCGTCTGCAGCATTACTTATCTCTGGAACCTCTCAGGCAGCACTGGTTACCCTTACTTATTCCGGCACTTATGAATCATTTGGTGGCGCTGCAATTGAAACCGTTATTACATTCGATACAAGCGTTTTACCAGAGACGCCTGTTATTGGCTCAGCCAATTTACAGCACATTGATATACTATCTGCTGAATACACAACTGGCGGTGTAACAACTCAAATCAATCTTGCTGGTGCAACATATGGAAATCCCGAATCAACAAGATTTTCTTTTGATTCGGGGTTTTATCAGGGCTCGTCAAATGGCTCAATGTTTTCACTTGATTCAGGCACAAACAATGTAACCTATGCTGGCCAATACAATCCAGGTAGCGGATTTACTGACTTTGCTTTTTCAGGAACTAGCTACGACGTTGATTTAACCAGCTCGGGTATTTTAACTGGCACATATGATTTTGAAGGTTATGCAAACGGTTATTTTATTGCTGAAAGCTTACATGTTGAAGTTAGTGGTGTTTCAGCGGTTCCTGTACCTGCAGCAGTATGGTTATTTGGTTCTGGTTTAATAGGTTTGGCAGGTATAGCGAGAAGACGCAGCATTTAATTACCGCCTTTAAACTGAGCATAAAAAAAGCCCCTGAACGGGGCTTTTTTTATGCTCTGGAAAAATACTAGGGCATGATAATAATGTTTATTAAAAACCAGCTTTTTTATACCATTCCTGTGCAATTTCCTGATTTTTCTCAACACCCTTACCTTCTTCATACATCATGGCAATCGTTGTCATTGAACCCAGCATTTCCTGCTCTGCTGCTTTCTTGAACCAGACTAATGCTTCTGTGAAATCCTGAGCCACACACTCACCTTCCATATACATAAAGCCTAAACCATGTTGCGCAATAGCATCACCTGCTTCTGCTGCTAACTTCATGTATTTAAACGCATTATCATCGTTAGCTACCACACCCAGACCATTCTGATACATAATGGCTACTTTATGTTGTGCATTTGCATCACCTTCATCTGCATATTGCAGTAACAGACGCATTGCCTGCGTAAAATCTCTTGATTCAAATGCCGCATAACCACTGGCCAGGCCAGGATCGATATTAGGTGCGTCAGACATGGGTAAACCTCTTTAACTATTAAAATTCAGTATGCTGGAAGTACAGAGAATAATTCTCATTTCAGCCAGCTATTTTAACAGAATTAATCCTGCTACATAAACTGATTGCTTGTGTGGATTAACTAATAAGTAAGTTGTTTCACTAAAAATACAGCTCAAAATCCCTAATCTGACTGACAATCATCAGATAGACCTTGATTTTTAGCTTTTTAACCTTAAAATTCCCACTCCAAGCAGGGATAGAGGGTATACCCTCCCTATAGGGATATATAGACGGCTTATATGTCTGCTATAATACTGCCCATTACGAAATTGACTACTATTAGTTATTTCAACTTTTTTAATGTCGCTGGTACTAATATCAACGACGTGACTTAAATAAACAAGATCCTTACCCAGGAGTAAGCTATGAACCAAGAATATTACGATACAGTTGTTAAACTGGAAAAAGATGGTATCGATCCAGAGTATATCCAGGGCTGGCAGGGCGGTTATGTATGTAACCCAGAGCGTGAAGAGCAGCGTACTAACGATGCATATGATGCTGGTTTTGAAGACGGTAGCGATCACAACACAGATAACGCTTCTAAATTTAAAGCTTAATTTTAGCTTTTAGTTAGACGTAAAAAAGGCCGGGCCCTGTTATTAGGTAGCCCGGCCTTTTTTTGTGCGTGAAATAAAATTATTAGCTGGTAAATTGCACTGTTCAGCCACATCTTCTCCGCTCTGTCACCTGTTGTGATGCCATCAAAAGTTTTACGGAGCGACTTACTACACTGTCAGCTCCTGATGGTATGGGTTAAGGGGACAGGGCTTAAAAAGCAAGACTTATCCCCGATGGAGATGTGCCATGACAGTGTAAGTTAGTTTCTTACCCCAGCTTCGCTGTACTTCGTCCATCCACCATTTCGTATTTAGATTTCTTCAGATTTTCTATCATCTCCGGCACTTCAATCTCGATAATCTGGTCTGTAATCCATTTATTATCTCTGGCACCCATTTCAGCACTGATAAAATCACCAAAATCACGCTTATATTGAAAACCCGGCATTTCTTTATCATCTATCCATGAACACTCGGCATAAGCATTCAGACGTTTATTCAGTGTATCTATAAAGTCTTTTTTATAATCGACATCTCTACCAAGTAAATCCTCACAGTTTTCCTGAAAGGTTTTTGAGAGTTTAATAGCATATTTAGCAACAAACTCCTGACGCTCCTCAGCACTCATCTGTCCTGCAACTAAACGATCAGTAACAGACACTAAAAATGCCAGTGCTTCACGTATCACATCCAGTCTTTGCTTATGTGTATCAGTCTGAAAATTTTCATTCTCAAGGTTCAATACTAGTGCCGCAGCAATACGCCATGAAATAAAGGCCATGGTATTGGCTTTTTCATCAACAGACACGGTGCGTTCTTTATCGTGCCACTTGGTTCTCATTCTCATGGTGTGTACTCTTAATGCTTACGGAAGATATTAATGATTAAATAGTATACTATTTAAGTCAGGAATTATGCTATCCCTAATAGGTATATGAAAACAATTGCCCAACAAATTCAGCAAAACTGTCATATTTCGGATGCTCAATATGCAGGCAACTACACCCTGTGTATCTACTTACTAAAAATGCGTGAATTTTATCGCTGGGAATCACAATTACCCTTCTCCCAGAAACTTGATAATAATGATATTGGTGACTGGCTCACTCAACGAGAAGGGCTTTGGGATGAAATTGATGAACAACCGCTTACAAACCTGTTAATTGATAATGAAAAATTTAACTGCTTTGAAAGTGACAAAATAAATAAACAACTGGAAAAGCATAAACTGGTTTATAGCGGCGGTTATGGTTTATATGGAAAACCGGTTTTCTTTTTAGGGGAGTTACTACATAAGGAAGCGCATGATGATTACACCCTTTATATTTCCGGTAAAGAACTAGCCAGAGATTTAGCTGCACCGCCTGGCATGGCTCAGGATAAAACAGTTTATATAAGGCGTGAATCATTACGCAGATTTATCTGGGAAAAGTTTGAAGAATCTCACTGGCACAAACAGGAAAACCCCTTATCAAGAGCCCTTGCCTGTTATGATTTCAACAATCAGCCAGAATATGCTTTAGAAAAAATGACTGATAATGAAGTAAATACGGTTTTACAGCATGAAATAGGTGAGATTCAGGCGGGTAAAATTTTAGGTGACCAATGGGAAGAAATGTTAATTAATCTGCCCCACTCTCAGGCAGAAATTATGGCCCGGGCAGTACGTGATAATATTGCTGATATGCTCTCTACCCTGCCAAAATTACTGGATAAAAATGAAGCAGCACAAATACATTTTTATTTTGCCAATATGAGTGCCATGCGTAAAATGATTTTCCCGGGACTACCCGATGCTTATAAAAGCTGGCTTGTAAAAGGTGATTCAAAAGAATTTAAAAACATGTTTTCTGTTGCCAGTAGTCACTGGATCAACATGGCAGAACAGATGCTTGGCATTTACAAACAGCACGGTGATAAAGCCCATACTAAAATAGAAACATTGATTAATAACAATTACCTTTAATCAATAACAGATAAAATCGAATAACTTACCTACCACCCTGAACCTGATGAAGGGTCTGGTGTAATGATTTATTACTAAAGAGCACGAAATCAGAACCTTCGGTTTCGCTCGGAATGACAAAGAAGAAACTTAACTATGTACCACGACTCTACACAAAGAAAACCACTCGTTAACTTTAAAGAAGTTAAAGAAAACAGCTTTATTTTTATCAATGAGAATGCCCTTCCTAAAGATATATGCAGGGAAATGATTCGTCGGTTTGAAAGTGATAAAGAAGCGCAATATCGAGGGCGTATAGGTCAGGATTTTAAAGAAGATCATAATATAAAAAAATCAACTGATTTAGCTATTCATGCACATGAGCACTGGCGCGATATCTCACAGGAATTGATGCGCTCTTTAGGCCAGTCTTTACGTGAATTCTCAGATGCTTTTCCCTTTTTCAAAGGCCCGTTTAAAGACGTTGGTTACAATATGCAGCGTACATCTGAAGGCGAGTATTATAACTGGCACATTGATGGTGGCAGCCATGAATTTGCTGATAGACAGTTAGTCGCATTATGGTACCTGAATGATGTTGAAGGCCCGGGTGGCGCTACGGAATTTATGTTTCAGGATGTTGCAGTACAACCCAAAGAAGGTGCTTTAGTATTATTTCCTACATTCTGGACACATGAACACAGAAACTCACAATTAGAAAAAGGCGTGAAATATGTAGCCACAACCTGGTTATCTTTTGCTTAAATTTTAAGTTCGTATTTTGAAAATAACATCACCAAAAACTGAAGAAGAATTTCGACAATACTATAATTTACGCTGGCGTATTCTACGTAAACCCTGGAACCAGCCTGAAGGAAGCGAACGAGATAAATCAGATACTGATTGTTATCATATTATCGCCATTGATAATAAAATTATTTATGGCGTTGCTCGTTTAGAATTCCCGACAAATACAAGTGCACAACTTCGTTATATGGCTGTAGATGATTCATATCAGGGCCAGGGTATAGGTCGCCATATCGTTACACACATGGAACAGTATGCTAAGAATAACAATATGGATAAACTGTTTTTGAATGCCAGAGAAAATGCCGTGGGTTTTTATGAAAAACTAGGGTATAAAATAACTGACAAAACTTATATTTTATTTGACTCGATTCAGCATTATAAAATGATAAAAAAATTATAAATATATTTTCACGAAGAAAAAATTCACAGTTTAATTTTCTAGTGATAGTACATGCTGTTAAGGAACATATCCCTCGGGGAAAGAGCATCTTTCCCGCTCTGTCCCCTGTTGTGATGCCATCAAGCGTTTTGCGGAGTCGGCTCACTACACTGTCAGTGCATAGTGGTATGGATTAAGGGGACAGGGCGCAGAAAACGCGACCTTTCCCCGAGGGAGATGTGCTTTAACAGGGCACAGATATTAAAAAATAAACCTGATTAAATTATATATTTTACACTTCAATATCTATATCACTTATTTCAAAATCTGAGCTTACTGTTACTCTTTTTAAATCAGGAAACTTACTTAAAATATAAGAAGCCTGTAAATAAAAATCACGAATTTTTTCCTGGTGTATCGCACTTACAACATTATTAGCTGTAAATTGACAGCGCTGCTCTAAATCTGGAGTATCAATCCAGTAACGACCTAACTGTATACCCTTATCAAACTCTGCATCCATATCGTTATGAACATTTTGCAACTCCTGCATAAGTTCATCTTTCACTTCCAGTGTATAAGACTCTTCATCGATGGTAATATTAAAGTTCATAAAGTTAACTCTGCTCAATGTCGAAATTTTATTTGATGCTATTATACCAGAGTAAAACACCTCTAAATACATTAAAAAGAGAAGATTATGCTTGTTATTGTTCCTGAAGTTTTGAATACAGATCAATTAAAAAAAGTGCGGGACCTTTTACAAAACGCTGATTATGTTGATGGAAGATTAAGTGCGGGTAAAACAGCACGTAAAGTTAAAAAAAATCACGAATTAGCTGCAGACTCAAAACTACATGGTCAGTTAAATAATATTGTAATGAATTCACTATATAACCACCCTGTTTATCAGGCGGCTGTATTACCGCATCGATTAGCAACTCCTTTCTATGCACGTTACGAACCGGGTGAAACTTATGGTCAGCATGTGGATGACCCCATTATGGGACCAATGCAGGGGCGTTACCGTACAGATGTTTCTACAACCATTTTTATAAATGATCCTGAAGACTATGAAGGTGGAGAAACAGTTATACAAACCCAGGCAGGTGAACAACGAATCAAATTAGCCGCTGGCAGCGCTGTAACCTATCCTTCTGGTTCACTGCACTATGTAGCTGAAGTAACCAAAGGAACCCGTCTGGTGGCTGTTACATGGGCGCAAAGTTTAATAAGAGAAGCTGAAAAACGTGAATTGCTGTTCAATTTGCATAAAACACGTGAAGCGTTACAGAAAAAATACCCGGATGATGAAGAAGTGGTGAAAGTTGATCATACGTATATTAATTTGATGCGTATGTGGGCTGAGATTTAGTCGTACATTTGGAAATAATTAGCCTGTCATGGAACATCTTTCCCGCTCTATCCCCTGTTGTGATGCCATCAAGAGCTTTACGAAGTCAACTCACTACACTGTCAGTACATAGTGGTATAGGTTAAGGGAACAGGGCGCAGAAAACGCGACCTTTCCCCGATGGAGAAGAGCCTAAACAGTACAACCTACCAAAACATAAATCACTTTATTTTTCCCACAAAAAAGGCCGGAACTAGTCCGGCCTTTTTAATCAACATTAAGATTAGATCTTAACGATGAGAACCTTTATCAGCATGAGCTGCATCAACAAGAGCCTGTGACTTCTCGTTGAAAGATTCACGGTAACCGTCAAGTACTGAACCAGACTCTGGTGTGAAATATTTCTCAGCACTGTAACCGTTCTTGTGCTCATCTTCGATGAATTTCTTCTGCATATCGATCAGTTCTTTGATCATTGCATCTCTATCAGCCATGGTATTACCCTCATGAATTCTTTTGTTTGCGTATTAACCGCATCGTGTGACGGATTATAGACGCATTTATAGTAAAAAGCCTCTACCCCATTAGGAATAGAGACTATATTTTTTGCAAAACAGCTATTAATAGCCGCCTTTACGAGTCGACATTGGGCAACCACCGATTTTCAGGCCTTGCTTAGATGGCATACCAGGAAACATTTCATACATTTCCTTAGACTTAACCTTACGACCCCAGATTTTGCCCATAGCTTTCATAATGCCACGCTCATTTGGCTCATCACCACCAACCACTTCTTCACGAACGTACTTAACTACATCCCAGTGCTCTTGTGTTGGATCGATTTCTTCTTCAGCGAAAAGCTCAGCTGCGATTTCTTCGTTCCAGTCGTTAATGTCAACTAGGTAACCTTTTTCAGTTCTTTCAACAGAATCAAGTGCTGCCATGATATTGCCTCAATTTTAATAAATTCGTTAAATGTGTAAAATTATGGGGTCGTACTTTAAGACAAAATAATGAAAAAGTCGATTATCCCATTAGATATATATCAGGATAAGTTGTGTTAATACCGAAAACAACAAATGGCTATGAACTGTAAGATTTTACACCGTTAAGGCTTATCCATCGGGGAGAGAGCATCTTTCCCGCTCTGCCCCCTGTTTTTAGACCACTAGAAGTTTTCAGAGTCTGTTCATGACACTATCAGCTCTTGGTGGTATCAATAAGGGGGACAGGGCGCAAAAAGCTGCGACCTTTCCCCGATGGTTATGCTCCTAAGCAATAAATCGTTTGTTACGTTCCATCAAAATGCTGCATTTCCGACATATCACCTACTGCTTTTATGCCCTTATGCGCTAAAAACAGACCAAATCCAGCTTTACGCCCCTCTCCAATCCCTTCCACCTGAAGCGTTACTGCATCCTCCGGGTCCAGATCAGCCACCATGATACTCATCGTTTTAACTGGGCCAGCTGTCATGTTGAACGTATGCCCCATACCGCAAAGCGCCTTGGTTAAATTAATACCCATGGCTTTCATTTCTGTCGCCACACGACTCACAAACTCATCTTCAGTTTCTTCATTACCTACAATGACATAGCGACAAAACAAAGTTCCTAATGGCGAAAATGGTTTTACCTGATAATCACCAAAAGTAACATCATGACCATTTAACTGAATCGTTTTACCAATTAATTCATCCATATCCGCATGGCGCACTTTCGGTACACGAATCAACATTTTTGAACGTTTTGAAAGATATATACACGCATCATCACAATCATCTTCTGGACGATTCCAGCCATTACCTGTAGTTGCCCCATGAATCATATGCACACCCGCATGAGGGTCATCATCTATCCAGGGCAGTATTCTCAAAATTTCATCTGAGAGCTGTTGCGCATGATCCAGAGGCACCTGCTTACTAATTAATTTAAACGATAGATCAGCTACCGTATCCGGCACTGAAAAAGGCGCTGCTTTTTTATCTTCTTGCCATAACATAATTTCAAATTCTCTTTAAATACAGTCACTTATCTATTCGGAAATGTAAATGCCATTTCTATCTGATTTTGCCAGTCTTTTGGAGCTTCATTAAATGGGGGTTTAATATCCACATCCAGATGTATTTCACCATCACGTGCTTTTTGCCTTACTATTTCCAGCAAACCCTCGAATGTTTCGAGTTCATGCTCCTGGGTTAATATGTCACTTAAATATATCATTCATGTTTCTCTTAATTTTCATTCCTGCTCTTAAGTCACTGTATTCCTGTCTTCTTACAGATATCCGAAACACATTTTATTGACTTACGATTGACGACTAGCGACTTCATTCACTCTGTCGTAATACCGCGCCCGATACAGCAACCGTTTTTCATCCACCGCCTCAGAATCAATAAATGCAGTGCGATTATGCAGTACATTATTAGCAATTATACCTTCTCCAGCCTGCATTCTATAGGTAATAACATAGGGGTTATTACTGTTCAACAGGCCTTTCATACAATCAACAGCTTCCCCGGTGATACTGTTATCTTTCCATTCAATATTTCGAGTTCGAGCAGAAAAACGCATATGCAGGCTTGAACTTTGCGAATCCATAGTAAAAACAGGACCACTTTGTGCACCCCGTATCTCTTTGCCACTCTCAATGTTAGGAGGGATAGTCAAAGCATCTGACTGCAAAAACGCCTCGATAAACCGGGGATTTTCATCACGAAGCTGAATATAGGCCATTTCGTGATCAAGCATTAAATTCTCACCACCACTTTGAGCGGGTCTGACACAATGAAGTATCATTGCACGTATGGTTTTTGACTCTTTATTATAATAACCATCCGTGTGCCAGGTTAATTTTCTGTCGGTATACGGGATATAAACCGCATGCCTTCCCTTATCCACGACCTGTATAGAGGTAATATTATCTTCATCAGAACACAAATTACCGTCCAAATGCTGTAATCCTAGCAATGACCCAGTTTCATGCACAAAATGCTTGGTTCCAGATTCAGCATTATTCAATCTATAAATAGAATAATTAAACTGACTACATGCTGATTGAATTTTATGTAATTCAGCGGGATCAGGTTTATCACCCTCTATATCCACGATAGATTCATGCCCACCACAACTGTAAGCACGTAACTTGAGCTCACGCCACTTCTGGTAAGCAGATTCATCACTTAAATTGAGCGGGTCAAATATCAACGTAATAAATTCTCATAAATAAAGGTATATATAGTATCTAAACTCATCGCCCCTGGTGCAATACCCACTTCAGGCAGATATAACACTTAATATTAGACATGAGTGATAGATGTGGTCTGCTTGAGGTAAAACAAGTAGGGAATGAACACCAAAAAAAAATTTATAGTTGGATTAACGAAATAACAAATATTGTGCTATATTATTGCACCGAATTTTTATGCGGAATGTAAGTATTTAGGGCGTGTTGCGTAATTAGCACCAAACAGCCCTATCCCATTTGGGATAGATAGAACTTCTTACACCCTCCCAAGGGATAGATGTTCTGAATGCTCAACTGCCCCTAAACTACATCCACTAAATTTGGGCGGCTCGTGTGCGTAAGCATTTGAGTCAAACAAAAGAATTTTTAATCGTATGGATTAAGTCTATTTAGACGAAACCATATATTTAAACTTAGCTAAGGGTAAGGCAGTAGCCCCCCCTATTTATAATAAACTGTCTTCCCTACTACGGAGATCGCCATGGCAGCAAAGAAGATTTATCCAACACCAATGCTTGATGTACTTGAAGAAGGTCCTTGGCCCTCATTCATTACAGGTATTAAAAACTTACGTGATAACCACGAAAACCAGTTCATCGCTGATGTAACTAGCTCACTTTTAGGTCAGCTTGAGCATTCATATGAAACTCGTAAGGGTTACTGGAAAGGCGGCACAGTTTCTGTATTCGGTTACGGCGGTGGTGTTATTCCTCGTTTCTCTGAAGTAGCGGATGCTTTCCCTGAATCTAAAGAGTTCCATACCATTCGTGTACAGCCTACTCCAGGTAACTACTACACAACTGATATGCTGAACAAGCTTGGCGATAGCTGGGAAAAGAATGGCTCAGGCCTTCAAACTTTCCACGGTCAGACGGGTAACATCATGTTCATCGGTACAACAACTGATGGCACACAGAAATTCTTTGATGATATCAACGACTACGGTTGGGATATGGGTGGTGCGGGTCCTTGTGTACGTACTGCTATGTCATGTGTTGGTGCAGCTCGTTGTGAAATGTCTAACTGTAATGAGCATGCTGCTCAGCGTTGGTTGGTTAACAACTTTACAGATGACGTTCATCGCCCAGCTCTTCCTTACAAATTTAAATTCAAAATCTCTGGTTGCCCTAACGATTGCCAAAATGCTATCGAACGTGCTGACTTTGCTGTTATTGGTACATGGCGCGATGATATGCGTGTTGACCAAGGCGAATTCAAAAACTACGTTGAAGCTAAAGGCCGTCAATACATCATTGATAACGTAATTACTCGTTGCCCAACTCAGGCACTTGCACTTAACGATGACGACACAATTGCTGTTGATAATCGTAACTGTGTACGTTGCATGCATTGCATCAACGTTATGCCTAAGGCACTTCGCCCTGGTACTGACAAGGGTGTAACTATCCTTATCGGTGGTAAGCGTACACTGAAAATCGGTGACCTTATGGGTACAGTTGTTGTTCCATTTAGAAAGCTTGATACTCGTGAAGATTACGAAGAAATGGTTGAGCTTGCTGAAGAAATCATTGATTTCTGGGCAGAAAATGGTCTTGAGCACGAACGTTGTGGTGAAATGATCGAGCGTATCGGTCTAGTTAACTTCCTTGAAGGTATCGACGTTGAAGTTGATCCGAATATGGTTAGCTCTACACGTCAAAGCTCTTACGTTCGTATGGACGGATGGGACGACGAAGCTATCAAATGGTTTGAGCGTAAAGCTGAAGCATAAGTAGCCGTTAAAAAAATCGGATAGCCGTGGCTTACCACGGCTATTTTTATAAGTTTAAATTTAAATATTTTTTGAGGAAATAATCATGGCAATGGCAGATATGCGTCCACCCATCGAGTCTGGATGCCCAGACGGTTTCCAGTACATGCATCCTACGATGCGTCGTAACTTTGGATTATGGAAATACCACACAGACCCTAAGCCTGGTGTTTTACGCCACGTTGCTGAAAGCGGCGAAGAAATCTTCACTGTTAAAGTAGGCACTCAACGTATCCTTGATATCTTTTCACTACGTGAACTGACTTCAATTGGTGATGAGTTTGCAGACGGTTACATTCGTTTCACTATCCGCTCTAACATCGAGTTTTACGTAACAGACGAATCTAAGGTTGACCCTTTGATCGAAGCTGTTGAAAAGCTAGGTTATGTTGTTGGTGGTACTAAGAACTCAGTAACTTCACTATCTCATACACAGGGCTGGTTACATTGTGACATCCCTGGTACTGATGCATCTGGCGTTGTTAAGTCAATGATGGATGAACTAATCGGTGAATTTAAAGCCTGGAACATGCCTAACCGTGTTCATATCACAACTTCTTGCTGCCAGATCAACTGTGGTGGCCAGGGTGATATCGCGATTAACGTACAGCACACTAAGCCACCTAAGATTGACCATGCACAAGTTTCAAACGTTTGTGAGCGTCCATCTGTTGTGGCACGTTGCCCAGTAGCTGCGATTCGTCCAGCAATGGTTGACGGCAAACCTTCATTAGAAGTTGATGAGAAGAAATGTATCTGTTGTGGTGCATGTTTCCCTCCTTGTCCTCCAATGATGATCAATGATGCTGAGCACTCTAAACTAGCTGTATGGGTTGGTGGTAACCACTCAAACGCTCGTGGCAAGCCTACTTTCCAGAAGCTTGTTGCTTCAGCTATTCCTAACAACCCACCTCGCTGGCCTGAAGCTGCGGGCATCGTTAAGTTAATTCTTAAATGCTACAAAGAAGATGCGCGCGACTGGGAACGTGTTGGTGAATGGGTTGAACGTATCGGCTGGCCTCGTTTCTTCGAGCTAACTGGCTTACCGTTCACTAAGTACCACATTGATAACTGGCGCGGAGCTCGTGCTAGCCTTAATGCTTCTACTCATATCCGTTTCTAAGAGGTTTTATGAAGATGAAATATAGCATTATGGTCAATGAGGGCCCTTATACTCATCAGGCATCTGATACTGCTTTGCAATTTTGCAAAGCGGCGTTAGACGCTGAACATGAAATCTTTCGAGTTTTCTTTTATCACGACGGCGTGAACAACGGTACTCGTTACACTGTTCCACCTCAAGATGATCGCAACATCCAGAAAGAATGGTCAAAACTTGCTGAAGCACATGAAATTGATTTAGTTATCTGTATTGCAGCGGCTCAACGCCGCGGCATCATGGATGCTGATGAAGCAAAACGTCAAGGTCTTGATGGCGATAACATCGCTCCTGGCTTCCGTATTTCTGGTTTAGGCCAGTTAATTGAAGGCGGCATCATTGCTGACCGTCAGTTAGTGTTTGGAGATTAAGATGGCGACTAAAAAATTCATGTTTGTAAATAGAAAAGCACCATACGGAACAGTGTATGCGCTTGAATCTTTAGAAGTTGTGTTAATCGGTGCTGCTTTTGAGCAGGACGTATCTTTAGCATTTATTGGTGACGGTGTTTTCCAGATTGCAAAAGGTCAGTCTACTGATGGCATTGGCATGAAGAACTTCTCTCCTACGTATAAAGCGTTAGGTGATTACGAAGTTACTAAACTTTATGTTGAAAAAGAGTCTCTTGAAGCTCGCGGACTAACATTAGACGATCTAATGCCTCTAGTCTGGGAAGATGAAGATGACGATTACGCTGAAAAGCCTTCTATTCGTCTAGTAAGCGCAGCAGAACTTGCTGAAGTTTTCGACGAACAAGACGTTGTTCTAAGCTTCTAAGGGGTAATAGATATGTCAACTTTACACACAGTAAATAAATCACCTTTTGAGCGTGACTCTCTGTCAGCTTGCATTCGTTTAGCCTCTAAAGGCCACGCGATTCTTCTTATTGAAGATGGCGTTTTCGGTGCACTAACAGGTACTGACCATTCTGATATGGTTTCAGGCGCAATGAAAGATGCATCAGTTTATGTATTAGGTCCCGATCTTGCTGCTCGCGGTATGAGCGAAGATCGTATAATCGACGGTATTCAGGTAGTTGATTATAGCGGATTTGTAGAACTAACGGCGAAGCACGACACGTGTCAGTCCTGGTTATAAACCTGTTTAACATTTCATACTTGGAGTATAGATATGCCTTTTGAAGCAAACGGTAAAACTTTTGAAACAGACGAAGAAGGTTACATGGTTGACCTACTATCTTGGGAACCTGATTGTGCAACTGTAATGGCTGAACTTGAAGACCAGCCTTTAACAGAAGCTCACTGGGAAGTTATTAACTTCTTACGTGAATACTATGACGAATACCAGATCGCTCCTGCAGTACGTGTACTGACTAAAGCGATTGGTAAGAAGCTTGGTAAAGATAAAGGTAACAGCAAGTACTTATACGAGCTATTCCCATACGGTCCTGGTAAGCAAGCATGTAAATATGCTGGTCTTCCTAAGCCAACTGGTTGCGTTTAATCTTAAACGTAATTAGATAAAGTTGGGGGAGATTCGTCTCCCCTGCTTTTATTTATTAAATATATTTTTTACAGATGTATTTAATAAGTAAAAGAAAACAAACTAAATCGTCAGCTGAAGCTAACATCTGCAGAATAACTGCAGGAGTTAACTTCAGCTGACGATTGGTGTACCCATAATTAATTTAACTGAATGAAGTAGCGGAGTACGACTAAAACATGTCAACTTTTATTGCATTACTTTTATCTGCAGCCACCGTATTTATGATACTTGGCCTGATGAGAAAAGCTCGTCAATATCGTGCAACCCCTGCACCTCTAAAAATCCCTGTTACTCCTGCACCAAAAACAACAGGTGGTGTTGTTCTTCGTTTAGCAAAAGAAGTTGTCTTGTTTGCATCTCTTTTCCGCTCAAACAAATGGACATGGTTATTTGGCTGGTTATTCCACGTCTCTCTATTATTGGCATTTGTACGTCACCTGCGTTACATCATTGATCCTGATGGAATGTTTGGTTTTATGATGCCAGTTATTGGTTTATGGATTGTACAAATTGCAGGCCAGTATGCAGCCTTCGGTATGCTTATTGGTTTAGGTGGTTTGTTAGCACGTCGCTTCCTGGTTGCACGTGTACGTTATATCTCAGCGCCTTCTGATTACCTGATGCTCATTTTAATTATGATGATTGCTTTTAGTGGTTTCTTAATGAGCTTCGTTTCTGGTTTTACTGTTGATATTGTTGCTGTAAAAGTATTTATGCTGGGAATTATGAATTTTGATTTACAAAATTTGCCTGAAGGCACAGCCCTTCTTGTACATTTATTATTAGTTGCTGTCTTAGGGTTTGTATTACCCATCAGTAAGCTGTTACACATTCCGGGCGTATTTTATGCACCGACTCGTAATCAGGTTGATAACCCTCGTGAAAAACGTCATATCGCTGACTGGGCAAAACCACTTGATGAAACACGTGAAAATTATCCAGAATTAGTAGCTGCACGCCAGCCTAAAACTGAAGAAGCTAAATAAGAATTTTTAATCTGAAGTTATTTAAAAGCTTCAGATTACTTAAAACGAATTAAAACGAACATAAGGTTCGTATAACGAGGAATCCAATAGTGGCTGATTACGAAGTTCCTGAAGTCAAAGAGTATGCGGTAGTACCATTGCCGAAAGATGATGTAACAAATCATCTTAAACCTTTTGTGGCAAAACCGGAATTCCAGGAAGCGATGGGCTATGAAGGCAAAAAAGTTCATGATGACCCTAAAGAAATGCCTGAATATGTTTTAGTTGATGGCTGGAAAGATAAAGCACTCGATAAAATGGGTGATCTTCTAGGTCGTTACCGTAGTTTGCAGGTTTTTATGGATTCTTGCGTTAAGTGTGGTGCCTGTACTGATAAGTGCCACTACTTTTTAGGCTCGGGCGATGCGAAAAACATGCCTGTTGCACGTCAGGATTTACTGCGCAGCGTTTACCGTCGTTACTTTACTTTTGCCGGTAAGTACTTCCCTAAACTGGTTGGTGCAAAAGATTTAACTGAAGACGTTATTGATGACTGGTACAGCTACTTCTACCAGTGTTCAGAATGTCGTCGTTGTGCAGTTTTCTGCCCATACGGTATTGATACCGCTGAAGTGACTATGGCTGCTCGTGAGATCCTGTCGCACATTGGTAAAGGCATGAAATACTCTAACGAGATCATCGGTAAAGTATTCACCATTGGTAACAACCTTGGTTTACCTGAAAAAGCATTAAAGAATGTACTTGAAGGTCTTGAAGAAGACGTTGAGTATGATATCGAAGTGGAAGTTAAATTCCCACTTGATGAAAAAGGTAAAGACGTTCTATTGGTTACACCTTCAGCTGACTTCTTCGCAGAACCTCATATTGATGGCTTGATTGGTTACGCAAAAGTATTCCACCAGACTAACACTAGCTGGACATTAAGTTCGATTGCATCTGAAGCCGGTAACTTTGGTTTATTTGTCGGTTCTTACGAAAATATGCAGCGTATTTCAATGCGCGTTCGTGAAGCAGCATTACAGCTTGGCGTTAAACGTATTGTATATGGTGAGTGTGGTCACGCATGGCGCGTTGGTTACAGCTTCTTAAATACATTAGCCGGCCCATTTGATTTCTTAGATCAAAACTACCCTATTCCTCAGCATATCTGCGAGTTTACTTTAGATAAACTTGAGAAAGGTGAGCTGACAATTGATAAATCACGTAACGATGATAAAACCGTTACTTTCCACGATTCATGTAATGTGGCACGTGGTTCAGGCATGGGTACCGAGCCTGGTGGTCAATTTACAATTCCTCGCGCAGTTATTAAAGCAGTATGTAATAACTACGTTGATATGGAAAAAGACACAATCCATGATGCTACTTTCTGTTGTGGTGGTGGCGGTGGTCTGTTAACAGACGACCTGATGGAAATACGCGTTAAGGGTATTTTACCTCGTGCAACTGCACTGATTAATGCGAAAGAAGAATCTGGTGTGACTCACATGGCGGCAATTTGCGCTATTTGTAAGAGTCAGTTCACCAAAGTACTGCCATATTATGGCTTTACAATGGACCAGATAGTGAGTGTTCACCAATTAGTAAGTGATGCGATTGTTCTGGAAGGTCAGGTAGACCCTGAAGATTAACGCTTATTATTTGGGGTAAAACTCAAAAAAACAGAATTTTATAAACGATTTTGTTGCAGTACATCATCTGAAATTAACGGATGGTCAAATTTGGAAAAGGTTTTTTTACAAAAGTAAATACCTCTTTTTCAAAAGAGACATATCCCTATAAACCAGTATGATACGCCGCAACTTAATTTTTAACTATACGTTTAGCCTATAGGAGAACAGCATGGCAACTTCAAAAGAAGACATGCAGACTAACAACTTGACTACTCGCCGCTATAAAGAAGGCGATTCAGAATGGTCAAGCATGCACGATAAGATATTTTTAGAAGACACTTCATATAAGTGTCCTACATACGTGCACCGCACTCCACCTTGTCAGGGCAGCTGTCCTTCAGGTGAGGATATTCGCGGTTGGTTAGATATCGTTCGCGGTATCGAAACTCCACCAGAAGGCATGACTAAAGAAGAGTATGCATTCCAACGCTCAACAACTGCTAACCCTTTCCCTGCAATGATGGGTCGTGTTTGCCCTGCTCCTTGTCAGGACGGTTGTAACCGTAATGATCTTGATGACTTCGTTGGTATCAACTCAGTTGAGCAGTACATTGGTGACAGTGCATTCTCTGAAAAATATAAATTTGCTGGTCTTCCAGACTTAGGTGATAAGAAAGTTGCTATCATCGGTGGTGGTGTTGCCGGTATGTCAGCTGCATATCACTTACGTAAGTTTGGTATTGCTTCTACTATCTTTGACGATCACGCTGAACTTGGCGGCATGATGCGTTACGGTATCCCTGGCTACCGTACTCCACGTGATGTAATGAATCACGAATGCATGCGTATCCTTGATATGGGCGGCATTGAAACTAAATTAAATACACGTGTTGGTAAAGACGTTCCTGTTGCAGATCTTGAAAAAGATTACGATGCAGTATTATGGGCATTAGGTTGTAAGAATGGCCGTGGTCTGTTTATCGAAGACTGGAAAGACGTTCCTAACTGTGTAACTGCTGTAGATTTCCTTGAGCAATTTAACCTGGGTGAAATGAAGTACACAGGTAAAAAGATTGTTTGTGTAGGTGGTGGTGATACCTCTATCGATGTTGTTTCAGTATCACGTCGTATCGGTACATTAAAAGCAATGGGCGACGAAAAGCCTGAAGATTCAGCAGAAGGTCGTGTTAAGCACGGTGATATAGCTGATGCAGATAAAGAGCCATGCACAAATGTTACGCTAACTGCACTTTTCAAGCAGGAAGAAATGACTGCTGCAGAGCACGAAGTTAATGATGCGCTTGTAGAAGGCGTAACAATCATGAACGAAGTAATGCCTGTTGAAATCATTAAAGATGCTGATGGCCGTGCAACTGCACTTAAATTAGTAGACAGCAAGTTCGAAAATAATGCACCTGTTGCAGTTGAAGGCGGCAAAGAGTACATCGTAGAGTGTGATCTTATCGTTTCTGCAATCGGTCAGTTTGGTGACCTTGAAGGCACAGAAGACATGGACAACGGTCGTTCATTAATCGACGCTGACAAGTTCTTCCAGGTTCCTGGTAAGCCGGGTCACTTCGTTGCTGGTGATATTGTTCGTCCTCACCTGTTAACAACTGCGATTGGTCAGGGTTCTGTTGTTGCTGAAACTATCAAGCAATTCATTGAACAGAAAGAAGTTAAGAAACGTCCTAAAGTTGATGTTCATCACTTCAATATTATGAATAAGTTAAACGAAGCTGATCTGGCACCAACCGATTATAACTACGGTTTATCAGAAGATGAGCAACGTGGTACTGATAGCAGTGATTATGCTATTCATAACTACCAGGATCGTTCTGAAAAAGAAATTATATCTACTGATAGAATGTTCATGGGACATTTTGAAGCTGAAGCTCGTAACCTACGTACTGAAGATGTTCCATCATCAGATGCGGTATTAGGTCACTTTGCTGAACGTATGAACGGTCTGGCTGAAGAAGGCGCTGTTGCTGAAGCAAATCGTTGCATGAGCTGTGGCATGTGCTTCGAATGTGATAACTGCGTTATCTTCTGTCCTCAGGATGCTGTATTCAGAGTGAAGAAAGATCAGGCTACTACTGGTCGTTATGTAGACACTGACTACTCTAAATGTATCGGTTGTCACATCTGCTCAGACGTATGTCCTACTGGTTACATCGACATGGGTATGGGTGAGTAATTAATTAACCTGCACCTGGCAAACAGTTTGTTTGTCAGGTGTTTTTTTATTAATTATTAATTATTTTTAACTTTTGGAGTTACTAATGCAGCAGTTGAAAAAACGCATGCATAACACTTTAATCACAATCGCGGGATTAGTCGTACTGGCTACTTCCGCTTTTGCGTTTGCAGGTGAAAAACCATCTTTTGCACCTAAAGTTCCACATCCAACAAATGGAACTACGGAATGCGTGCAACCTGAAGATGAAATGAAAAAGAATCACATGAATTACATACTTCATCAACGTGATGAAACTATGCATAATGGGATTCGCACTGAAACTTATAGCCTTAAAAAATGCATTAACTGTCACGTGCCTGAAAATTCAACAGCACGCTTTGGTGATGACAAGCATTTTTGCAGTAGTTGTCATAACTTTACTGGCGTGAGCATTGACTGCTTCCAGTGTCATATGGATCGCCCCATGAAAAATAAAGCTATGGGCAAAAACCCACATAACGCGCAAGTTTCAAAACCTGTATCAACTGTCATAGCAGACACTTCAAAAGAGGGAGATAACAATGAGTAATACTGACGTTAATATTTCCCGCCGAAGTTTTGTAAGTAATTCAGCAACTGCTGCAGCAGCTTTAACCATTGCACCAGGTGTGTTTTTGCATACAGTAGCTGAAGCAAAACCTGCTGATCAGGCTGTTACCAGTGATGTTCGCTGGGGTATGCTGATTGATACGGCTAAATGCGCTTCTGGGTGCACCGCTTGCGTAAGTGCCTGTAATACTGAAAACGGTATTGCATCACACGACCGTCCAAGAACTGACCAGCAGTGGATTCGTAAAGTAACACTTCGTGACAAGCAAACTAAACACGAAATTTCACTTCCAATGATGTGCCAGCACTGTGAGTCACCTCCATGTGTTGATGTATGCCCTACTGGTGCTTCAATGAAGCGTGCTGATGGCATTGTACTGGTTGATCGTCACATCTGTATTGGTTGCCGTTATTGCATGATGGCCTGCCCATATAAAGCGCGTTCATTTGCACATGAAACAGTTGAAAATGTCGTTGATTACCAACCACGTGGTAAAGGAACAGTTGAATCCTGCACGATGTGTGTTCACCGAGTTGACGAAGGCGGTACACCTGCCTGTGTTGAAGCCTGTTCAGAAGCTGAGCACGGTGCAATGATCTTTGGTGATATTAAAGATCCTGATAGCGAAATATCTAAGCAGTTAGTTGAACACGGTGGTAAGCAAATCCGTGCTGATCTGGGCTTAAATACAGGTGTTCGTTACCGCGGTATTTAAAATATATTTGCCACAGCCAGTCTGTGGCAAAGCTTTAAACAAATTTACAGGTATTAGAGATTAGTTGAAGACTATGAAAAAAATACATTTAGAACATATAGAAGGTAAAAGCACTGGCTATCTGGGTTTAATCGCTCTATTGGGCATGTTTATACTAGGCGCAATTGGCTCAATGCTTTATATGGAGCATGAAGGCCACTGGGTTTCAGGCATGGACAACCAGATAGTATGGGGTCTGCCTCATGTATTTGCGGTTTTCTTAATCGTTGCTGCATCTGGTGCACTTAACGTTGCATCTATCTCTTCTGTTTTCCAAAAGAAAATATATAAACCCTTAGCACCGCTATCCACGTTAGTTGCTCTTGCACTACTAACCGGTGGTTTAATGGTACTGGTACTCGATTTAGGTCGCCCGGATCGTTTAATCGTTGCTATGACTTACTATAACTTCAAATCTATCTTTGCATGGAACATGATTTTATATAATGGTTTCTTCGTGATAGTCGGTGTTTATGCCTGGTTTATGCTTGACCGTACAATGAAAAAATATAGCCGCTACGCGGGTATTGCAGCATTTGTATGGCGCTTAGCATTAACAACTGGTACTGGTTCTATATTCGGTTTCATCGTTGCACGCTCTGGTTATGACATGGCAATGATGGCGCCTATGTTTGTGATTATGTCGTTCTCATTTGGTCTGGCATTTTTCATACTTGTATTACTTGCCTCTTATAACGGTACCGGTCGCCCACTCGGTGATGCTGTCGTTAACCGTTTACGCAGCCTGCTAGGTACGTTTGTATTCGCAACACTTTATTTTGTAATCGTATATCACTTATCTAACCTGTATGCGACAGAGCATCATGGTTATGAAGCCTTTATTCTTTTAGGTGAAAGTGGTGGCGAGACTTACTCTAATATATTCTGGATCGGTCAGATTTTCTTAGGCAGTCTTTTACCCATTGCTATGATATACGCACCTGGTGTTAAAAACTGTCGTAAAACATTAGCCGCTGCATGTTTACTGGTTGTACTGGGTGGTTTTGCTGCAATGTACACAATCATTATTGCAGGTCAGGCATACCCAATGGAAATGTTCCCGGGAATGGAGGTAGTAAGTACTACTTTCTTTGATGGCGCAACTACACAATATTCAGCTAGTCTACCTGAGTTATTATTAGGTTTAGGCGGTTTAGCCATGACACTGATTATGATTGCACTGGGCATTAAAGTGCTGGGTTTCTTACCTGCAACTTTAGAAGACTCGGTTGCTGATCCACACCATAAGGCTGACTAAGGTTTAGTACACTTTTTCAAGCTTTAAGCAGACGGCTCGAAGATTACTTCGGGCCGTTTGTGTTTTAGATTCTGCGAGATAACGTAAATAAAGATATGTCACATTTCTTAATTTCAGCGGCACATAAGTCCTCAGGCAAAACGACCCTGAGCATAGGGTTATGTGCCGCATTAGCCGAATCCGGTTCTATTGTTCAACCATTTAAAAAAGGCCCTGACTATATTGATCCAATGTGGTTAAGCAAAGCAGCTAATCGCCCCTGCCATAATCTTGATTTCTACACTATGCAGGAAAGTGAAATCATAGAGACTGTAGCAAGATATTCAAACGATGCAGATATAACGGTTATTGAAGGAAATAAAGGTCTGTACGATGGCCTTGACCTGGATGGTAGTAATTCAAATGCAGCCCTCGCTTCACTCGTTAAAGCACCTGTCATTCTCGTTTTAGATGCTCGTGGTATGACCCGGGGAATAGCACCATTAATTCTCGGTTATCAGGCTTTTGACAATGATATAAATATTGCAGGGGTGATATTAAATCAACTGGGCGGTAGTCGTCACGAAAGTAAACTTCATGCGGTTATAGAACATTATACTGATGTAAAAGTTATTGGTTCAGTGTATAAAAACCCTGCCCTGTCAATTGATGAGCGTCATCTAGGTTTGATGCCGAGTAATGAAGATGATTCTGCCGATGTTAAAATCAGGCAGATTCGCGACATTGTTAAAGATCAGGTAGATTTAGATTTATTACGCTCTATTGCAAATAAAGCCCCGGCATTACCTGAGTCTGACATTCAGAAACAGGAAACAATACAAATCACTTCACCACTTAAAATTGGTATTGTCGAAAATGATGCATTTGGTTTTTATTACCCTGACGACCTGGATGCCATTCGTGAAACCGGTGCTGAACTAGTCAGTATCGACAATATACGTGATAAGTCACTACCAGAGATAGACGCTTTATTTATCGGCGGCGGCTTCCCTGAAACTCGCATCAATGAACTTCAGGAAAATCGTGTTATACGCGAACAAATAAAACAGTCTTTAGAAAATGGCCTGCCCTGTTATGCCGAATGCGGTGGTTTAATGTATTTAAGCCGCAGCCTCAGCTGGAACGAGCAGAAAGGTGATATGGTTGGATTCATTCCAGCTGATTGCGTTATGCACAAAGCGCCTCAGGGCCGTGGTTACATTAAACTCGAAGAAACAGCCCATCACCCATGGGCAACATTTAAACCTACTCCAGAGCCTGTTATCGCGGGCCATGAATTTCATTATTCTGCGCTTGAAAATCTCGATGCGAATGTTAAATTTGCTTATCAGGTAAAGCGTGGTTCAGGTATCAATGGTAAGTCTGATGGAATCGTAATCAATAATACACTGGCCTGTTATGCTCACTTGCGCGACACAGCCGCCAACCACTGGGCACAACGTTTTATTCAGTTTGTGCAAGATTGTAAACAAAAAAACCGGAATTCTTAATATGAATATGATCAAATTAACACCCGCAGCCGCCAAGATGATAAAACATTCGGCCAAAGAAGGTAATCTGGATGGCTTACCACTACGCCTCGCCTGCACAAAAATGCAGGACGGTAGTTATCATTACGGCATGGGTTTTGATGATGTAAAAGAAGATGATATTACTCATACGTCTGAAGGCATTGACCTGATCGTATCAGTGACTGCCAATGAATTTATGAATGGCATGACCATTGATTATGTTGAAATTGAAGAAGGTAAAGAACAGTTTATTTTTATGAACCCGAATGATCCAGCTTACGTTAAACCAGCTGAATAAAAATGAGCTTTTGAGTAAACAGATAACATGTCATTTTCAGAACGTATTTATTATGAGGTTAAACAAATGTCCAACCGGCATTTGTTTAACTGTATTTCTGCGTTATTTATATTATTGCTTTCTCTGATACTTAGTAGTTTCTGGTTAGCAAATACAGAAACCAGCAAATCACTTGCTCTGAGTGTTCAGATAACATTAATCATTTCAATCTTTATCAGTATTTCCTATATAGCCCTGACTAATCAGAAAAAACAGTCATCAAATAGTCAGCAGCAACACAGGGCTCAACAAATTCTTTATAACATCACTACCGCTGTTAATACGGGACGTGAATTAAAAGAAATTTTGGGCCTTTTCTGCAAAAACACATACGAAGAATTACAGGCACTAAATGTTTCTGTGTGGCTAATCACTGAAAATAACTGGCTTGAATATATTACTGGCTCCGGAATTGATCCAAACATAGTCTCTCAACAAAAACGAATTAAAATTACCCGCGAACTCGCCAGTACATTAATTGAAAATTCGATTATTCATGACAATGAACACGTTACCCGCCTGGCTGAAATACTGCAGTGTGATGTTTCTGATGATAACCGTTCATATTATTTACCTCTGCACCACAATAATCGTACGTTAGGTGTTGTCAGAATAAAATCAAACCAGTTACCTATTATCAATCAAAACAATTTATATGAACTATTTTCTACATTAGCAGAGCAACTTTGCAACTCGATAGAAAAAGCCAAGCAGGATCAGGAATCTCGTCGCATGATCATTATGCAGGAACGTAGTTTGATTGCGAATGAACTACATGACTCATTGGCTCAAACACTGGCAAGTTTACGTTTTCAGGTGCGAGTACTTGATGAAACATTACAACCAACAGCTGAATATCAGTCCATTCGAGGTATAGAACAAGTTGAGAATAGCCTTGATGAAGCCTATTCTGATTTACGTGAATTAATAGCACATTGTCGAACACCTATAGATAAGCAGGGCCTCATACCTGCTGTTGAAAAAATTATTTCTCGCATGCGTAAAGACTCTGGAACACATATTCTACTGCAGAAAGAATGGGATGATTCTGACTTACCACCAAACCTTGAAATGCATATATTCCGTATTGTTCAGGAAGCGATGAACAATATTCGTAAACACAGTAACGCTCAAAATGTTCGCCTGATGTTTCGCTGTGATGAGCATGGACATCATCATATTTTGATAGAAAATGATGGCCGAGGATTTAAAATTCCCAAAGAAAATGACCACCCGGGAAAACACGTAGGTCTGAGCATTATGAGTGAACGTGCAAACTATCTGGGCGGTGAATTGCGGGTAGAAAGCGATCCGGATGAAGGCACTCGTATCGACCTTAATTTTACATATAGTAGTGATACAGATCATGACCCACTACAAAGACTATCGGAGATAAGCTCTTGAGTATGCGCGTATTAATTATTGATGACCACGCACTATTTAGAGTTGGCTTACAGGGCCTGCTTGAACAGCGAGGAATTGAAGTTATCGATGCGGTAGCTGAAGGATCAAAAGGCCTCATCCTAATTGACGAACTAAAACCGGATATCGTACTGCTTGATTTACGTATGCCGGATATGAGTGGTCTTGAAGTTTTACAGAAAGCCAAAGAACAAAAAGTTGAAATACCGATTGTAATGTTAACAACAAGTAATGAAGAGCAGGACCTTGTTGAAGCACTTAGAAATGGTGCTCAGGGTTACCTGTTAAAAGATATGGAACCGGATGAACTGGTTAGCGCTTTACGTGACATTGAAAAAGGTAAAAGTGTTGTTGCTCATGGACTCACTGATGTACTGGCCAAAATGGTTCAGGGTGACCCTATTGAAGTTAAACAAAAAGAAACGCCTTTCTCGGCACTCACTCCACGAGAACTTGAGATTTTATGTTTACTTGCTGACGGACAAAGCAATAAAGTAATCGCCAGAAATCTGGGCATATCAGATGGCACGGTAAAACTTCATGTTAAAGCAATACTCAGAAAGCTGGAAGTACACTCACGAGTTGAAGCCGCTGTAATAGCCGTTGAGCAGGGTCTCAGACAAAAGCAGAAAAAAGATAGCTAAGCAGGGTATAAAAATGAAAACGTTCAGATCACTTATTGATGATGTACTACCTAATATAAACGAAATATTTCCCTGGGATCTGGAAGAAAAACTGAATGAGTCAGAAGAAATTCTGCTGATTGATATAACCGAAGCAACTGAATATGCCACAGTGCATATTCACAATTCAATTAACCTTCCACGCGGCGTTCTTGAATCTGGTTGTGACTGGGGTTACACAGATACCCTGCCTGAACTCGCTTCAGCGAGAGATAAAGAGGTTATTGTTATTTGTCGATCAGGTAATCGTAGTGCCCTGGCCGCATTTACAATGCAACTTCTAGGTTTTACTAATGTAAGCTCATTAAAAACCGGTTTACGCGGCTGGTTTGATTATGAACTCCCCCTTTATGATAACAATAATAATGAAGTAGATGAAGATGATGCTGATGCATATTTCAGTCAAACCCCTTCGGCCGAACAGATGGGGCCAGGTGAGTGATATAACGAAAATAGATAATATCAGCAAATAATTAAAAATTATTTCGTCTATTTTCGTTCATTTTTTTTAAACCAGACAATTTAACATCAAATTTTATTATTATTTTCAAACAGTTATAATTCATATCTATTTTAATTGCCGCACTGAAAATTGAACTACCTTTAAGGGTGGTTTACATCAATTCTTATACACCTAAACTATAAAATATAGTCATTAACTGAATCATGGTGTAAGAATTATATATGGTTAATACAAGCCTACACACTAGACCTGGAGCAATCAAACTACTGCTGGTCATTGGTTTTTCTCTGGTTCTTTTCATACTACTAGTCATTGCTTTACTAGGCTTAAGCAGTGCATCATCATTTTCCAATAAACTAACCCAGACGGTCCAAAATAATAATATCCGAACACAATACGCAAATAAAATGCGTAACTCATCATACGAACGAATTAATCTATTACACCAGATGGTACGTACCGTAGATCCATTTGAGCGAGATGCACTCTTTATAAAATTTCGTGAACGCGGCAGTGTATTTTTAGAGGCCAGAGAGAAAATCATCCAATTGGGTCTAAACAGGGAAAGCCAGAAACTTATAGACCTACAACGTAAATTCTCCTCTATTGCTGGGCCAATTCAATATAAGGTTATTGAGCTATTAAATGTAGGTCAAACAGAAAATGCTATTAATATTTTAATTAACAAGGTTATTCCTGCACAGGATAATGCAATTAAAAAAGTAGATGAATTCATTCATTTACAGCAACTATATAACAATAATTCACTGCTCTTAACGAATAAAGAGTTTAAAAAATCATTTGAAATAATTACATTACTAACAATACTGAGTATTCTGATTGCTATATTAGCATCTGGATTTATACTGAAACGCACTAATCTCATCTTCAAAGCTTTATACAATAGCGAGTTACGTGAGAAGGTAATACGAGAAAATATTGTTGATACCGTAGTCACATACAATGACCTGGGAATCATAAAATCATGCAACAAAGCTGTCAGCCATGTATTTGGGTATAAAGCAGAAAATATTATTGGCGAACAGATTACCAGACTTGTATCAGCCGATGATATTATGCATACCGACATTGAGCTGGAAACATCTCAGACAGATAACATAGTTAACACTTCACGCCAGATCACCAGCTTCCATAAAGATGGTACTCAAATATATCTGAATATTGGCATCAGTAAAGTCATTGTTAATAACAAGGTATTATATATCGCTATATTAAGCGATATCACCGAACAAATTCATGCTGAAGAATCACTGCGAAAACTAAATGAAGACCTTGAGACAAGAGTTGCAGATAGAACAACCGAACTGCAACTAGCAAATACACAATTAAAATATCAGGCAAATCACGATACTGTCACTAACCTTCCAAATAGAATTTTCCTTAATGAACATCTGCAAAAAACCTTGATCAACGCAAGAAGACAGAACAAAAAAACGGCTGTATTTTTTCTTGATATTGATGGATTCAAAAACATTAATGATACCCATGGCCATGAAACCGGCGATCTACTTCTAAAAGAAATTGGTAAGAAAATCACTAGTTCACTTCGCCTGTCAGACGTTGTTGCACGTGTTGGTGGTGATGAATTTATAGCTATATTAGACGACATATCTAACACTAGCCCGGTTGAATTAATAGCACATAAAATAATTGATGCCATCAGCACACCTTTCAATATAAATAATAATTTTTGCAACATTGGCGTTAGCATTGGTATCAGCATTTATCCAGATGACGGGCGCGACATGGACACGCTAATAAAACATGCTGATCAGGCTATGTATAAGATAAAAAGTACTGGTAAAAACAATTTGTATTTCTATAAAAAAATAGCTGGATGTTAGTAACCCTTAATTAAACTACATTATAAATATTTAAATAATATGAAATATACAACAATAAATCTAAAGCAACCAACATTATCAACAGGAGATGCCGGGCCATGCCTGAGCAAACCAGCATCAATTAGATGTGCTTCCTGTATTATGGATACATCATATTACTTTGATGAACTAAGCATAGAAGCGAAACGTGATTTGCAACCAAGTCTTAATCTGAAACTTTTTAACAAAAAAGATTTTCTATACAAGGAAGGAGATAAAAGCAAACATCTTTATATTTTGTTATCAGGTGAAGTTAAAGTATTCAAAACTCTCCAAAATGGAAACCAGCAAATCCATAAACTGGTACAGATTCCGGGGGATTTGATTGCATGTGAAGATTTATATCTTGAATCTCATGGAAGCACAGCCGAGGCACTAAATGATGTTAGCGTATGCCACTTGAGGTGTGATGACCTACATAGAAGCACTGAACGTTACCAGGAGATAGCATCCACCCTGATGCAGGCCATGTCACGAAATTTAAACTCTTACATTAAACATATCGCAAATCTTGGCCAAAAAAATGCACTTGAACGACTTGCATCATATCTTGTTTATTTAATTGACACACATCATGAACGACATTTGAAAAATCATTATCTGCATGACTTATTATCCAGAATTGAACTGGCAGATATGCTTGGTGTTACACAAAGAACACTTATTAGAAGCATCAAACAACTTGAATCCAATCATTATATTAAAATAAATAAAGACGGGTTTGTTATTCTCAATCAGCAAGCACTTGAAAAAATAAGCTCTGGAAATAACTAATTTACTAAACATACTCCACCCCTAACATTATTTTTTAAATTCATCTGTGCCATATACACTCTAATAGAATATATTTTTTTTAACACAAGTGACATTTTTCATTGCTGACACTTTCCCTCTAAGTAATTATTAATTTGCATTGATTAAAAGATACTGGCTGCTTGCTTTCATACAGGTTTAATCCCAACGACATAACAATGCATCTTTATATTTCTTAAATGAATAGCGGGTGAAGTGTTATGGCATCAAATAAAAATGAAATTACCGTCAAGGTATTCAGCAAACAGGATATTGAGGATCTAAAAAATGATCCCAATATCGCAAATCATGGTCGGCGTAGCTTTTTAAAATGGAGCGCAATCGTTTCATCACAGGCAGTGATTGGTGGTGGCATAGTCAACTTATTAGCCAGCGGTAAAGCTCAAGCCAATGATACATTTGATAACGTAACAGAATGGGTTTATTCCGTATGTGGTTATTGTTCTTTTGGTTGTGGGCTTAACATTGGCGTTAATTCAACGGGTGAAGCGGTTGCAGTACGCGGCAACTCTAATCACCCGACCAATAAAGGTCGCGTTTGCGTTAAGGGCCTGTATGAACACAAAATTCTGGAAGCACCGGATCGTGGTAAATGGCCACTAATCAGGGATACCAATGGTGACTGGAAAAAAATTACCTGGGATGAAGCAACCACCATACTTAGTCAGAAAATAATTGATGGTGTTGATGCTAAAGGTAAAGATTCCATAGCAACTTACAATACCGGTCAATGGACACTGGAAGAATATTATGCTTTTGGCAAGCTGGGTAAAGGCGCAATTGGTACTGGCACCATGGATTCCAATACACGTTTATGTATGGCTGCAGCAGTAGTTGGTTACTTAACTACTTTTGGTTCCGATGGTCCTCCAGGTTGTTATGATGATGTGGAAAATACCGATTGTTTCTTTGTTATTGGTATGAATCCCGCAGAGATGCATCCACAACTCTGGCGTCGCATTGCACTTGCACGCTCAGGTAGTCGGGCACCAAAATTGATCGTGGTTGACCCACGCCGAACACTCACTGCCCGCAGTGCTGATTTGCATCTGGCGCTTAAACCCGGTACTAACCTGGCGTTAATGAATGGTCTGATACAGCAAATTATTGCAAACAACTGGACTGACAGTGCTTACATTAATGCACATACTCGTAACTATGATGCTATGGCTGCAACAGTGGCTAAATACACGCCTGAGTATGTATCAAACATTACCGGTTGCCCTGCTGCTGATATTGCACTGGCGGCAAAATGGATAGGTGAATCACCTGAAGCCCTGTCGTTATTTATCCAGGGTGTATATCAATCTATGGGTGCCACCGATACGGTACGTATGATTTGTGCCATGCATCTAATCACAGGCAAAATTGGTCGCCCGGGTTCTGCACCATTTAGCATCACGGGTCAGGCCACCGCCATGAGTAATCGTGAAGCCGGAGCTTCATCTGCGTTGGCGGGTTACAGAAACCCTTACAATCCTGCCCATACAGGTTGGCTGGAAGATTTCTGGAATGTAGACAGGGGTAAAATTCCACCACGTAAACCAACGCCAATAACATCTAATAAAGAGTATCAGGATATCAACAGCCATGTGGAAATGATGAAGAATGGTGAGCTGAGTCTTTTCTGGATTCAGTGCACCAACCCGGCGGTTACATTGCCGGATTTGAATAAACTGTACTCCTACATGGATTTCGATAATCCAAACCGCCCCTACATTGTAGTGCAGGATATTTATGAACCGATGGAATGTACACACTTTGCTGATATGTTCCTGCCCGCTGCTATGTGGGGTGAAAAAACCGGTACGTATACCTGCTCTGAACGCAAAGTAAACCTGGGCCGTCAGGCAGTACAACCCGCCGGTTATGATTTACGTGCAGATGGTTATGGAGCTTATGCGGATCTTGAGATTACCAAAATGATGGCAGATAAAATCGCTTCCATGGATTCACGTTTTGCCGATAAAGACGGTAACTCAGTGATTGGCTTTAATTCATATGAAGAAGCCTTTGAAGAATGGAAACAGGTATCCACAGGCACCATCTGTGATATGAGTGGTATGACTTATGATCGCATTGAAGCCAATGAGGGTATTCAGTGGCCATCCACCCCATCAGATATTTATGGTGGTACTCGTCTGTATTCCGATGGACGCTTTAATACCAACTGGGATGATACGCAGGGCGGCACTTCAGATGCCCTGTGGGTTGATCCGGATAATCTAAGCCGAGCTTATCTATGGGCAAAAGATTATATCGAAGCACCAGAAGTGCCAGATGTTAATTATCCATTCTGGCTTATCACGGGGCGTGTCATCGAACATTTCCATAGTCGAACCAAAACTAAACGTGTGCCTCAATTACATGAAATGGTGCCGGAAAACTATGTTGAAATGCATCCAGCTGATGCTGCAGCAATGAATATTTCTCAGGGCGATCTGGTTCGCCTGACAACACGTCGAGGTGAAATTGTAATCAAAGCACTGGTTGTTAGCACTGTACGACAGGGACAGGTATTTGTTCCTATGCACTTTGCAGATCTCGATCCGCAGGATGTTGCACAAAATGGAGGACGCTTAACTGCAACCAACCGACTCACCATGAACTGGGTCGATCCGGATTGCAAACAACCTATCTATAAACACTGTGCCGTTAAACTAGCTAAGGCTTAATGGAGGAGAATGAACATGAAATATTTAAATAAATCCATTAAATCGTTACTGGCTTGTCTGGTGATTCTAGCCCTGGGTTCTTCAACTGCTCTTGCAGCAAAAGTAAGAGTCAGTTTGTCGGCGGCACCTTCAACCATTGATACAGGTCAGTCAACAACACTGAGCTGGAGTGCAACCAGTGCAACCAGTTGTTCCGCAAGCTGGACAAGCAGTACTGCAACAAGCGGCTCGCAGTCTGTTAGCCCGAGTACAACTACAACTTATAGTATTAACTGTACAGATGGTCGTAGAAGTACAGGCGAGAGTGTAACAGTGACAGTGAATGTACCGCCACCAACAGCCAGTCTATCGGCCTCACCTTCAACCATTGATGAGGGGCAGTCAGCAACATTAAACTGGAGCTCAACCGATGCCAGTAGTTGTTCAGCAAGCTGGACAAGCAGTACCGCAACTAGTGGTTCAGAATCTGTTAGCCCGGTTGCAACCACAACTTATAACATCAGCTGTGATGGTGATGGTGGTAGTGCAAGCAACAGCGTAGATGTGACAGTAAATACGGCTGGCGGTGGTTATGATCTTGTTGGAGATTATATTGGTGGAACCCATGATACACAGGTCTACGATACCAGTTTCGCAGTAGAATTCAGCTATTCCTGTTTAACTGGTGGCTGTCATGAAAATGATCAGCAGTTAGTGGATGAATATGCAGCAGCCAATATGACTCATACCATGGTCAAGTGTAATGCCTGTCATGGAACACATACGGCCGATACAGTGGGGCTTGAAAAGCCTAATCTTACAGGTCATTACCCAGGTATCGGAGCGACTGGTTATATAGTTGGCACCGATCGTTGCAAAACGTGTCACAGCAACCAGCATACCGGAGGAAGAGCGAGTAAAAATGACTGTAAGAGCTGTCATACACCACATGTGTTTGCGCCACCCAATGGTGGTAGCAGATGGTAGAAACAACGCAGACTCCAGCTTCCAAAGTTAGATAAAGAAGTCTGGTAAAAAAGGATTTAAATAATAACTACCGGTATTTAAAGGAAGCCACAGGTATTTATTTTAACCGGGGATAGAACGCCAATATGTGTGATCTATCCCCGGGGAAGGATACCTGAATCTGGCAAAAATATGTGATTTACACTTCTGGCGATACAGAAATTAAATACCACACTGACAATACTAGTAAAATTTTCGATCTTTACGGCGTTTACCTGCCTGCTGAACAACGACACCTTTAATATGTGTTGGCCCTTTAAATTCTTCAGTTTCATATAGATCATTTAAAGGCACGAGAAAATGTTTTTCATCATGCTCTCTATACTGTCGAAATGTATACTCTTCTTTCAAATCCAGTGCAACTACATAACAGCCATCACGGATAACACCTTCCGGGTCTACAACAATAACAACCCCATCCATAAATTCAGGTTGCATAGAATCACCTAAAACTTGCAATGCAAAAGGTTCGGCTTTACTACAGGATGATGCTTCCATAGGGGACTCGTTTTGGTAATGAATTAACTGGTCAATAATTATACACTAATATTGCAACTGTAGGCAGAACCACCTGATAAGAGATTGATTATATACTCTGACTATCACCATATTAATGGTGCTAATTATGGTGTATCAATTAATAAAGGTATAATAAAACCCAATTCCGTTAAACACAGTAGTTAGATTATGCCAGCACAGAAAATATGTAGAAATAAAGCAGTCCAGTTCACCTATACCATTAAAGATGACGAAGGAAATGTCGTCGAACAGGTAGATTTACCTGTTAATTATGTTCATGGCGCTGGCAATATGGGCCTTATAGACCAACTTGAGCGAGCAATGGAAGGCCGCACAATGGGTGATAGCATTGAAGTTGAGATTCCACCCGCCGAAGGTTTTGGTGAATATGATCCTGATTTGACATTTACCGACGATCTGGAAAATGTCCCTCCCCAATTTAGAAAAGTTGGTGCACAGGTTGAAATGGCTAATGGTGCGGGAGAAACTAAAACGTTTATTGTTTCAAAAATTGAGGGTGACAAATTAACGGTTGATGGTAACCACCCTCTTGCAGGTAAAGTGGCTACATTTACAGTTAAAGTGCTGGAAGTACGCGATGCAACTGCAGATGAAATTCAAAATGGCATCGCAAACGCTGATACATCAGTACATTAAATTAGAAAAAGCCGTAAACACACTGTCATGTCATGACAAATATGACATGACAGTGTAAAATGTCACTTCAACAATTAATCATAATAAATCTAACTTATTGATTAGTCAGTCAAAATAAACTTGGCCTGATACTTGTAATGTTCCTTAGTCATTATTCCCTCATGACACACCAAGGACATATCTAATGGCACATATTGCAATAATCGGCGCAGGCGTAGGCGGACTTCCCTGTGCATATGAGATGCGTGAAGAGTTAGGCAACGAACACACCATCACCGTTATCAATAATCGCGACCACTTTCAGTTCACCCCGTCTAACCCATGGGTTGCCGTTGGCTGGCGTACAGCTAAAGATATTGCCGTGCCATTAAAACCGATACTTGATAAAAAAGGCATCGAATTAATCGTTGATACAGTAACTGAGCTTGATGCGGAAAATAACATGCTCAAGTTCACCACTACTGCACCACTTCAGTACGACTATCTGGTTATCGCAACCGGGCCAAGACTGGCATTTGAAGAAGTTCCCGGCTCAGGCCCTGATGGCGGTCACACCTCATCCATCTGTACATCTGAACACGCTTTGACTGCATATAAACAATTTCAGGACTTACTGGATAACCCGGGCCCGATTGTTATCGGTGCTATGCCGTTTGCAAGTTGTTTTGGACCCGCTTATGAATTTGCATTCATTGTTGATGCTGAATTACGTAAACGTAAAGTTCGTAACAAATTCCCTATGACATATGTTACGTCTGAACCCTACATTGGTCACCTTGGTCTTGGTGGCGTAGGCGACTCCAAAAGCATGCTTGAATCTGATTTACGTGCGCATGACATTAAATTCATTACAAATGCTAAAACGACCAAAGTTGAAGAAGGAAAGTTATTTGCTGAAGAACTTGATACAGCAGGAAATGTATTAAAAGAGCATGAAATTGATTTCAACTTCTCTATGATGTTACCTGCATTTAAAGGTGTAGATGCTATTGCTAATGTAGAAGGCCTATGTAATCCACGTGGTTTTGTACTCATCGATGATCACCAACGCAACCCGAAATATAGTAATATTTACTCAGCTGGTGTTTGCGTTGCGATTCCGCCTGTTGAACCAACACCCGTACCAACGGGTGCACCTAAAACCGGTTATATGATTGAAACCATGGCAACCGCTATTGTTAAAAACATTGGTCATGAACTAAAAGGTGAAGCACCAGAAAAATGTGGCACATGGAATGCTATTTGTTTAGCTGATATGGGTGACACCGGAGCCGCATTTGTAGCAATACCTCAAATACCACCTCGCAATGTTACCTGGTTCAAGAAAGGAAAATGGGTTCATCAGGCAAAAATTGGTTTTGAAAAATACTTCTTACGTAAAATGCGTAAAGGTAAAACAGATTCTGTATTTGAAGTATTTATTTTAAAAGCACTAGGCATTGAAAAACTTGAAAAATAACTTTTAACTATCAATTTTTTTCATGAAGTAATACCAGCGATTAGAAATAATCAGCTGGTATTATTTTTTGGGCTATCTAATCACACCACCCTCTTGATCCACATCAATAACATCAATCTTGACGAATCGCATTACTTGTATTGTTTGAATATTAATTTATTCTAATGGTTAAATTTAATTCAACAACAAATGATCACAGTAATTGTTTATTCCTGATACAAAAAAGGGAAGTTCTATTAATTACATAATCGATTAATAGATTTTTAATTCAGCAATATAGGTGATTGTTATCATGTCTAAATTATACAAATTTCTATCTTCGTTTATATTATTGTTTTGTCTGTTACTACCGACAAACAGTTCAGCCGAAATTAGTAGTTTATCGTCTGCTATTAACAAAGCAGGCAGACAGCGAATGCTTAGCCAACGTATAGTGGCAACTTATAGCCAGGTAGGTCAGCAGATACAAACCAAAAAGAGCAGAAAACAGTTAAAGAACGCAATTATCCTGTTCGATCAACAATTGAATGAACTCAAAAAATACCAACCCATTGGCAGCATCAATAAACAACTTAAAAAAGTGGATGTATTATGGCAACCGATGCGCCTGATTGCACTTGCACCTGTAAACCGAAGTAAAGCTGAAGAACTCAGGGAGCACGCTGAAGATGTACTCAGAGCCTCTCATCGAGTTGTCATCATGCTTCAGGACAAATATGGTTCTCGGTTAGGCGAGCTGGTAAATATTTCTGGTCGACAACGTATGCTCTCACAACGAATGTCTAATTTATACATGTTACAAAGCTGGGGATTTTCCAGCTCTGAATATACGGGAGATTATTCACGTGCATTAAATGAATTCAAAGGCGCATTATCTGAACTAAATAACTCCAGTTTGAATAGCAGCCAGATAAACAAAAAATTAAATAAAGTAAGAAAAGAGTTTGCCATGTTAGAAAGAAGCAACCATAAAGCAAATGGTGAATATATTCCTTTAATGATAAAGATGTCTACTGACAAACTTTTAATTATTATGAATGACATTACTATGTTATACGAACAACTAGAGTAATTAAGATTTAGTTATATTTTTAAAATAGAATAAGCTAGTTCAAATCTACCGCATATTGACGCATTAATTCAATAGGAATAATTTCTAAAGCTTTAATATGTGTACGGGTCAAGTGCAGCCTCGGGGCTCTACTTTCTTTTTGGGCTTCCAACCATCTTGCCGCACATAAACACCAGCTATCTCCCGGCTTTAACCCGGGGAAACCGTACTCGGGCATAGGTGTACTTAAGTCATTACCCTTAAATCGTGAGTATTCTAAAAATTCTTTAGAAACTTCTATACAAACCGTATGAGATCCCACGTCCTGTAAACAGGTATTACAAAATCCATCCCGATAATAACCGGTTAACGGATTATCTCCACATACTATTAAAGGCTCACCGAATACATTTTTAGATTCATCCATTTCTGAATATGACATAACACACCTACTACAAATTTAATGGATTCTTTATATCGATTTCATCCATAAACGGTTTCTTACGATCAGAATGAGTTAACTGATAAACCAGGCCTACCCAGTTCCCCACCACTTCACCAGCTGTATCATGCCAGGTATTATCCAGATAATGTACAACTAAACTTTCTGGAAATTCTGCCACATCCAGATTATTTTTTAGAGCATTCACTACCTGAGACTTATATTCACGTAAAATAGCTGAAGACTTCAAATTAAAATAGTGCTCAGGAAACGGAGGATAATCACTACGTAGACCTTCAATAAATAATAAGACTTCACGTTTATATTCTTTTAATAAAGAGATAGTATCGTATTCAGGATGCCCCTGAAAAAAAATTGTCCGGAACCCATCTTCTGATGCTGCCAAATGCACACACTCATTATCACCTACAGCAAGCACTTTTAAATTAGCCTGCTCAAACTGCTGTCTACTTACATCATTCCATCGTGAATGAGGAACATCAAAACGTGTATTAATATCAGTAACCAGAGGATGCGATTGATCCGTAACCCTATGAGGAAAAACACCCCACTTCTTACCTCCCTGAGGCACACGCTTTTGATTATAACGAAACTCCAGAACCGCATGCGTCGCGAGGCAGGAGCACAAAGTTGAAGTTACATTTTCATGAGCCCAGTCAGCAACTTCAATAAGAGGTTTCCAGAATTCCTGATTAGACAATTCTGAACCAATGACATTTGCACCGGTAATAATTAATGCATCTAAACCCTGTTCTTTTATTTGCTCAAACGTTTCATAGTATTGATCTATATGTAATTGAGTTTTCTCACTACGAGGTAATTCACTTAAAGTAAAAGGGTGCACATAAAACTGCGCGATAGGGTTGCTCTCACCAATGAGTCTAAAAAATTGACGTTCAGTTGCAGCAAGAGCAGCATCCGGCATCATATTTAATAAACCGATATGCAATTCACGGATATCCTGATGTTGTGCAGCATCAGGTGCGAGCACTTTTATACCCTCGCCACGTAGGCGATTGAATGAGGGCAATTGATTATGGGCAACTAATGGCATTTTGATTACTTAACTTAATATTTATTTAAATGAGAATACATTGTTTTGACAAAGACACTGAGTTTTTAAAAAGAAGATACTCTGTGTCTCAGCATCAATAATTTATTCCGTGCGCTTAATTGCCATTTCTAACAATTTAAGAAAATCATCTTCATTTTTTACTTTAGAAACTTCTTCAGACGTTACTGTATACCCTTGCTTAGCAATTTCTTCATAACGAGGAATACGCGAATGAAATAATCGTGGAAATACCCAGCGGGTAAATTCATCAGGATCCATTTCCGCAGCATATTGCAACTTGTTTTCTTTAAGATAAATTGCAAGCTGCTCCTGTAAAAACTCAGCTCTGTAATATAGTGGCTTGGGAGCACTTTGCGCCCTTGCTATGAGCTTCTCTTCCTCTTCCTTATTGGTTACCTGAATATAGAGCATCAATGTGTGCTCTGCTAGTGTATCAATAACCCCCGGCTCATCCAGTTCACACAAACTACCACCCACATCATTAATGAAATGCTGATAGCCATAAATGCTTTGTGCTTTCTCAATAAAATCAGGTACGTCAAACATCGTTGCCACTTCCGCTTCACGATAAAGAGACTGATGTCTTACAAAGTCATCCAGTTCTACACCACCTAATTCAGGGTTACCCAGCTTACCAACAAAACTTAGAACCGGCCCAAGGTCATGCACTTTGATATTATTTCGAATATAGATCCAGTCATTGCGTAATAGCTCATTTAAGAATGGAACCTGCATTGCCTGCTGTTTGATCATATCCAGAATTGGCTCATCCAGATAACGGGTACCAATACGGTAGTCACCTGAAAAGTGAAACCAGTGACTGTCTCGCAACATGCTTGATAAATACGTTTTACCTACCCCGGACATACCTAACAGGGTGACCTTCTTGTTTTCCCAGGCCCGAAATTCGTCAACGGTGAACTTCACTCAATAATCTCCAGTTTTATATACTCAACCACCAGCAGCTTAACATACCGACCAACGGTTTTTTATTTAATATTTTCAATAACTTATATCAAAATATGTGTTCAATACCACATATATAAGCATTTTATTATATTCTAATCAGTGATAATCTCTCGCCACATAATTTAACAGAGGACGGTATTTATGCAAAAGCGTACACGATTAGCCACATTTGGCGTTATTTTACTATCATCAAGCATTCTTTTCACGGCATCAACAAAAACTGCAAATGCATGGTTTTTTGACCCATTTGAAAATATGGTTGATCAGTCTCTCGCCACAATTGAAAACTTAATAACAACCCTGTCCAATGATATAGGTACGATGGCAGATCGCATCTTACTCATGTCTGATGATATCGGATTAATGGCAGACCGTATCGGCGAAATGGCAGACCGCATTGTTCATACTGAAGAGATGATATTGGCTTCAACTACAGATAGCGGTATTTCAAGTGTAATTACCTACCCTACAGAGGGCACAGTAGTAAATTCTGTTACACCTGTTAACATCACATTATCCAGCCAGAACCCTGATTACATATTATACATTTCAAATAATGCTGATATGTCTGGCTCTACAAACGCGTTAGTTCAAAACAATGATACATCTATCGCCTGGAGCAGAGTGACTGATTTTGCTACTGGAAATAAACTATATATCGCAGTTCGCACAACTAACAGTGAATACTCAAATACTGTGATGCTTAATCTTCAATAAGACATACTTTTAAGTCATAAGCAGCCTCTCCCAAGGGAGAGCTGTTTATATTTTTTGACTGACGACTAATGACTATCTTTAAAACGGATGCCCGTACATAAACCAGAAAGCGGCCCCTTCATCAGACCATGCTATATCAAGCCGTCCAATATCATGATTCGCCATTACCCGTAAACTAATCCCAAAATCTGATTTCATTGATTGATGTAATTCAGAGACATCCCAGTCCGGCGCTACTCTGCCTATTTCATAAAAACCTGCAATTTCCCACCATTCTAAATTTGCAAATTCAAGAAAGGTTATTTTTCGTAACAAATTTGAGTTAGGAATTATCCTGTACTCAGCAGAGTAATAAATTGCACTGTTATCATGAAAACGCTCTATAGGGTAAGCCCGCATTCGATACAGGCCCCCCAGAGTTACTCCATAATAATGGGGCGGTGGTGCGTCACTCAGTGTATGAGCTGTCCATGTATTGAACGCGATTACCTGTTGATCAATTTGCGAAGTGGTCGGCAATGTAAAAAACTTACTATATTCCAGCTCAACCAGACTCCAGGATTCATTATCACCAAAGCCCGGATCATGCTTTAATCCAACATTCAAAATACTGCCTTTACTCGGATTAACCGGAAAATCAGTATTATCATATTTAAAAGATAAACCCATTCCGGTTGTGGATAATGGAAATTCAGAATCCACATCATAATCACGATTATGATGAAAAAAAGTAGTTTGAAGATAAGTACGTCCGGATTTAAATGGATTAAACACCTCCCCCCCGCTTGCACCACCCACCAGTAAACCTTCACTCAGTGTATAAATATTAACCGGGTTTGATTCTGCACTGCCAATATCAAAAACATATTTAAAATCAATTTCAATCCAGTTAGAAAAACCTTCTGCATCAAAATAATTATCCGCTGTAGAGTCATTACTTCCTGCTGGTGGGTTATTAACGGGAGGTGATGTATCAAGGTAAGCTCTTTGCTGTGGAAACTCACCTAACCCCATACTGGCGTCCATAAAAAAATGAGAGTTTTTCTTAAACTGATAATTATTAAAAAAGGCATACACTGCGGCAGCACCTTCATTACTGACAAGGGCCGTTACAACAAGGCTATTTTGCTCCTGAGGTAAACCACTAATTCCACCGGCAACTCCCGCAACAAACCCCATTGCATCAGAAGCAAAACCATAAGGAAACACATAGGGTTCAGGTTCACCATCGACACGCCCCAACTCGCGAATAACCCTGTCAGCAAAAACATTATCACTAACACATAACAGTAATAATGTTGTCCAAATTTTTCTATATTTCATAATTTATGGCGATGATAGGTACTGAGTAATATCCACTGCATCAATCTGATCTTGTGAGAGAAATTTTTCTGCATATTCCAGATAAACGCCCGAACGTAAAAAAAGGTCAAACAGATCAGTATCAATATGTTTTCTATCTCGCATACCCGACATGATTTTTAAAGAAACGGTTAATGATTTTGCTTTTTTATAAGGGCGATCTGAAGCGGTTAATGCTTCAAAGATATCAGCGATAGCCATCATACGTGCCGTCAGTGACATATCATCTTTTGTCAGGCGCTTAGGATAACCCGTACCATCCATAGACTCATGATGCCCACCGGCAATTGCCGGCACCTGTTTTAAATGCGAAGGGAAAGGTAACTGATCTAACATTTTTATGGTTTGTACCATATGCTCATTAATTATATAACGCTCTTCATTCGTTAACGTGCCCGCTTTCACAGACATATTATATAACTCACCACGATTAAACTTATATTCTGGAATATCCAGATTAAACCCCCAGGGGTTATCATCTGCTATTTTTTCAGAATCAGGACGTTCAATAATATGCTCAGCCTTATCGGCCAATAAATACTCTTCTACCGGCAATTTCTGTTCAGGAGTTGACTCCATTCGTTTTGCTTCTTCCCACGAAACACCTAATCGATCATTAAGGGTTCTCACCCATCGTTTATCTGAAATTTCACTGAGACGAGCCAGTTTTTCATCTTCCATAAATTCACCACCCTGGTTACAGGTGGCAACAAATTCGAAATCATCATCTAGTTCATTAATTGTCTGCTGTAGTGAAATTTTGAGTTTATCAATATCACCTCCTTTAGATACGGCCTTCCAGTACTCTATTTCAGCATCTCTTTTCAAAACTTCAAATCGAGTTCGAATTTCATGAATACGATCATAAATAGTTTCAAGTTTGGTGGATTTATCCACAACATATTCTGGTGTAGTTACCTTTCCACAATCATGTAACCAACTCGCTATATGTAATTCCTGCCATTGCTCATCATCTAATGAATAATCAATAAAAAACGGCTCACTTGAATCACAGGCGGCTTGAGCAAGCATTTTTGCAATTTCTGGTACACGCTGGCAATGACCTCCTGTATAAGGCGATTTAGCATCAATTGCTCCGGCAATTAATTTTATAAATGCGTCTAATAATTCTTCCTGCATTTTTAATAACTGTTTGCTCTCTAATGATACTGCTGCAAACCCGGAAAAAGCCTGTATAAAGGAGAGTGACTGCTGATTTGTCTCAGCTGCTTCATCACTGTGAGGATAAATCAGGGCAATCATGCCCATAAACTCAGCCTGACGGTTTCGCAGTGGCAATAAAATAACATTTATTACTGGTTCATTTAACTGACTAGCGAATTCAACCCAACACTGATCATCATTCGAATTCTGTTGAAAATACTTACACTCCTGAGATATAAATAGATCTGATATTTTTTCATTTGATTCTAAAGAAAACACAGGAAGTTTTTTAGAATCTAAATTAACACCCATGCCAGTCTTTAATGAATCAACCCGTAATGTAATCTCTTCTTCATCAATCAGGTAGGTCGCAACTGCCATCGCTTTACTTGCATATAAGGTTTCTACTGTGATTTTATCTAATAACGATTCAAAATCTTTCTCAATAACCAGAGAATTAATCAAACTCATAAATTGACCTAAACTCGATTTCATCAATCCTTGTGCTTTTGCCAGGTCATCAACCTCTTCAATTTTACTTTTTGGCGAGTTTGAATCTGAAAAATCAAAATTCATTATTTGTTTTGCATCTACTCCCAGCTGATGCATAGATATTGACATTCTTTTTGATATATACCAGACAACAGGTAAAGCAAATAAGATAATCACAAATAAAAGATAAATACTCATTAAACCTATTTCAACAGCATCCTTTAACAGCTCCCTAACAGGTGTCATCGATAACAAATACAGATCATCACCTCCAAGCGCCCCTACCCGTTTAATTACGCCTTGCCAATATTTCCCCTGATACTTGAAGCTAATCTTTTTTTCTTCATATTTATTGTTAGCTACCAGATAAGAAAGCAATTCATTTGATGATTCACTTACATTTTTAAGAATTACATTATCTTTAATTGTTTTTATTAACTTATCATTAGTATTAGTACTGGCAATCATTAAGCCTTTTTCTGTTACCAGATACATTTCTGAAGCAGGCGTCATCTTTGATTCAATCAAATGATTTGACATATTTTCCAATGTCAAATCAGTAGCGATAACTGTATTTGATTGATACATTTTCATAGTTACTGTCGTTCCCACTTGATGCATAAAAAAGAAATAATAGGGGGCTATAGCATGTGGTTCCTGCGACGCCTGCTTAAACCATGGACGCGTTCTTGGGTCATACGTCGTCATCGTATCTTCAACACGTTTTATTACATGTAAATTTTTATTCAGGAATACTCGAGATAACAATATACTCCCGGCATCATCCTCATTCGTGTTATCCACTACAAATTCAGCGTCTTCAGGTGCACTAAATTTTTTCTTCAAATTTTCAGTATTAATTTTTCTAACTATAAAATAATCACCATTTTCATAACCAAACTGCATTGCCGTTATGGTATCTTCTGTATCCATTGCTTCTGTTATAAGGCCGATATAACCTAATCGTTGCTTAAATGTCGTACTATTTGAAATATCTGAATGTGATAATAGTTTTATAGAATTTCTTACCGGGCTATAGGTATTCTGAAAGTTTAATACAAACTCAGTAGCCACCCTGTCATATATATTATCTGCTGCTGAAAGTAGAAGTTTAGTAATTTGTGTATAATTTAAGCTAGCAATGACTCCGCCTACGCAAAGCATTAATATTGTAAATAAACTTGTGAGTATAAAGCGAAGGGAATATTTTTTAGATTTTGTCATATATGGACCATTACCAATTTTTATATGACTATATCATAGGTTGATATCTACATTTACTGAAAGGGAAATATCAGGTATCGGAGCCGTGTGAAACAGGATCCGACACCTTAATTATATGCTAATGCCCTGCACTACCGGTCACAGCACTCGGATCAACTTCATACAATGCTGGTAGTGAATGCGCTATACCTTTGTGGCAATCAATACAGGTCTCGCCTTCTGAAAGACCTTTATCATGACTTGCAACCGCTCGACGCTGCTGTTCACCAAAGTCCATAGACTCATAGTTATGACAGTTACGGCATTCACGCGAATCAGTTTGTTTCATAGAGCGCCATACATTCTGAGCCAGCTGTAAACGTTTCTCTTCAAACTTTTCAGGTGTATCAATTGTACCCAGGGCTTTATGTAATAACTCATTACTTGCCTGTACTTTACGAACCATCTTATGTATCCAGGGTTTAGGCACATGACAGTCAGGACATGTTGCTCTTACACCGGTACGATTTGCATAATGAATGGTTTCTTTATATTCCTGATACACGTTATCTTTCATTTCATGACAGCCAATACAGAATTTTTCTGTATTCGTTGCTTCCATGGCCGTATTAAATCCACCCCAGAAAATAATACCGGCTACAAAACCAGCTATTAGCAGACTCCCAAGAGTTGCTGTACTAGGGCGTCTCATTTTATTTATCAATGATTTTATACTCATTGTTATACCCTTTTATCTTAGTGAATTGTTTTTACAGGCTGAAACGAATTTTCTACTAATGGTTTAGCATCCGCCTGAGGAACATGACATTGATTACAGAAATATCGTCTTGGCGCTATATTCGACATCGCTTCCCCATCACGTCCTGAAAAATGTGTTTGAGATACCTTTGTCGCACCTGCCTTCCGATAATTTGCCCAGCTATGACATGTCAGGCATTTATTAAACTTCATATTAATTTTGTAACCTTTTGTTTTATGCGGAATCAATGGAGGCTGTTGCACATAATCACGAATGATAGGCGCCTGATCATTAATATTCTTTTTAACAACTATTTCATTCGAGTTTGCTTCAATATCAGATGCTCCCCTTAACGAGGTAACTCCACTCGCGCCTGAGGTTGTTGATATCAGCACTGATGAACCCATCAGTATTAACCCTGCCAAAATTGAATTTTTCATAAGTGAACCTCGTGTTGTGAAGTTAATAAGTTAGATTTTACGAATCTATGTTTTATTGTGAATACATCTTCTGCACAGACATCGATACAACGACCGCAGTTTGTACAATTTCCTGAATTTATTATCGGGCTGCTATCAGCATCACCCTTAAGGGCCGGTTTAATTACCTGTGGCTCCGGGCAAACTGCGAAACAATCCATGCAGTCATTACAGGCTTCTCGGTTTAACGCATTTACTTTTATTAAACTAAATTGTCCCAGCCCACTATAAAAGGCCCCCATTGGACACAGGTGACTGCACCAGGCACGTCGACTAACAAAAGCATCAAGAATAAATATGCCAACAATAAATAACCAGGATAAACCCATGCCAAAAACCAGTTCTCTTTGAATCATAGTAACCGGGTTAACCAGTTCCCAGACCAACATACCCGTCACAGAAGCAAGCAGTAGTGAAACCATTAACAAACCATATCGGCCCATTCTGGAAAAACTCAGCGAAGTTTTAATTTTTAAAACTCGTCTTAACCAGTCGGCTACATCGGTAACAATATTTATCGGGCAAACCCAGGCACAATATACCCGTCCACCCACGATAAAATAAAACAGGGCTACTATCGCCGCACCGGTAACCACCGTTAACTCAGGTATATAACCGGTAAATAACGTTTGTAAAAACACAAACGGGTCGGTTAATGGAATAGTATCCAACGTTAAACTGGACGACATATTACCTTTAATAATCCAGATCCCAAACAAGGGCCCTAATAAAAATAAAAAGAGAATACTCAACTGGCTAAACCGTCTAAGTAATAACCACTTATGTGCCTGTAACCAGCCTTTTTTAACGATTGCATCCTGGCCAATTATTTTATCTGCTCTTTTAGTTACCATCACAGACGACCTTTATTCAAACGATCAAGAGCACTTTCATTAAATGGGCTATCGTCAGGCTGTATCAAGCCCTCACCCTGAAAATCATAACGAGTGCCTTCAGGCAAATTATATTTATGTTCTAAATCTGGAGTAACCAGACTGCCACCCGCTTTCTGCTTTTCTTCCCAGCCCAAACGATAATGTTTACCCAATTCACCTTTGGCTAACTTAGCTGGCAATACTTTAATTGCTGCTTCATCCAGAATACAGGCATGCTCACATTTTCCACATCCCGTGCAATCAGATGAATGTACAACCGGAATAAACAAAGCATGTTTACCCGTACGCACATTATGTTGACGATCAAGTGTGATTGCTTTATCCATTACCGGGCATACGTTATAACAAACCTCACAACGTAAACCCTGAAAAGCGATGCATGCTTCCTGATCAATTAAAACTGCCAGCCCCATACGTGCATCGTCAATATTCGTTAACTCGGGGTCGAGTGCACCTGTAGGACAAGCCTTAACACAGGGAATGTCTTCGCACATTTCACAGGGAATGTCTCTGGCATCAAAATAAGGAGTACCCAGTGCAACAGACTCACCTAACTTTGAAAGTTTTAATGTGTCATATGGGCAATCACGCACACATAAACCACAACGCACACAGGCCGATAAAAAATCGCTTTCATCTTTTACACCCGGCGGGCGTATTGCTGTTGAAGGTAATGATTTTGTTTGCTGTGAATACAAACCCAGCCCAATTCCAAACAAAGCAGCACCACCAGCCGCTCTGGAAATATTTTCCAGAAAGCGGCGACGGCTTTGTAATGTTAGGTTGGTTGGGTTACTCACTGTTCTATTTTTCCAATTTGTTTTTTAACTACAAGCTTAAATCAAGTCATTAGTCTTTAGTCAGAAGTCGTTAGTCAAAGCGGTAGGCTGCGCCTGTTTTTGCTTTTGACTTAAGACTAACGACTTCTGACTATCTTTTATGCTTTTTCAATCTTGATAGCACACTTCTTATAATCCGTTTCTTTTGAAAGCGGATCAGTCGCATCAAGTGTTACCTTGTTAATCAAACGACCGGCATCAAACCAGGGAACAAACACCAGACCTTTAGGCGGTCTATTACGTCCACGTGTTTCTACCTGACATTCTATTTCGCCACGACGAGAAATAATCTTCGCAGTTAAACCTCGGCGTAAACCACGAGCTTTAGCATCATCAGGATGCATAAAAACAACCGCATCAGGGAATGCCCGATACAACTCGGGAACACGACGCGTCATAGAACCTGAATGCCAGTGCTCTAATACACGACCGGTTGATAACCATAAATCGTATTCTGCATCAGGGCTTTCCGCTGCAGGCTCATAAGGTGCGGTAATAATATTAGCGCGACCATCTTTCTTACCGTAGAACTTAAAACCTTCGCCTTTTTTAACATATGGGTCATAACCTTCCGCATAACGCCATAATGTTTCTTTACCATCAATAACCGGCCATCTCAAACCACGAGTTTTATGGTAAACATCAAAGTCTGCCAACTCATGACCTTTCTTTGTACCTTCCAGCTGGAAGCGACGATACTCTTCAAATAAACCTTTCTGTGGATAGAAACCGAAATCATCCATCTCATCATTCTGGTATGAATTTCCACGGTCATCCATTACCACCTGTTTCTTAAACTTATCTACCTGACCGTTTTCAAACAGTACATTAAATAATGTTTTGCCTTTGTATTGTGGCGATTTAGCTAACAGATCAGCAGGCCATACTTCTTCCATCTTGAAACGTTTTGCAAACTCCATTAATTGCCACAAATCAGATTTCGCTTCACCTGGAGCACCAACCTGTTGACGCCAGAACTGTGTACGACGTTCCGCATTACCATAAGCTCCTTCTTTCTCAGTCCACATGGCTGTTGGCAATATTAAATCGGAAGCAATAGCCGTTACCGTTGGATAAGGATCAGAAGTAACAATAAAGTTATCGGGATTACGGTACCCCGGCATTGTTTCTTCATTAAGATTAGCCGCCGCCTGCACATTGTTATTACACATAACCCAATACACATTTAGCTTGCTGTCTTTTAACATACGGTTTTGTAAAACCGCATGATAACCTGGCTTACCTGGAATCGTACCTTCAGGTAATTCCCAGATTTTCTCTGCAAAATCACGATGCGCTTTTTTCTTAACAACATAGTCAGCAGGTAAACGATGAGAGAAAGTTCCTACTTCACGAGCTGTACCACACGCTGAAGGCTGACCCGTTAATGAGAACGGACCATTACCAGGTTGTGAAATTTTTCCGGTTAATAAATGCACGTTGTACATCAGGCCATTAGTCCATACACCACGTGTATGTTGATTGAAACCCATGGTCCATAAAGAGGTTATTTTCTTTTTAGGATCTGCATAAAGTTTGGCTAAACGCAGTAAGTTCTTTTCTGGAACACCAGAAAGTTTGCTTGTATATTCAAGTGTATATTCTTCAACACTCTTCGCATATTCATCAAATGATATACCGCTTAATTTACCACCTGTACCTGTTCTCTTTTTTTCAAGCTCATGCTCAGGACGTAAACCATAACCAATATCTGTAGTGGTTTTCTTAAAGTTAACATGCTTGTCCATAAAGCTTTTATCATAAGCTTTATTCTGAATAATATAATTCGCAATATAATTCAAAATAACCATATCAGTTTGTGGTGCAAACACCATACCGTTATCAGCCAGATCAAAACTACGGTGTTTGAAGGTTGAAAGTACGTGTACTTCACTCCCCTCTTTGGTTAAACGTGTATCGGTAATACGTGTCCAGAGAATAGGATGCATTTCAGCCATATTAGAACCCCAAAGCACAAATGCATCAGCGTGTTCTAAATCGTCGTAACAACCCATAGGTTCATCGGAACCAAAACCACGAATAAATGCACCTACAGCAGACGCCATACAATGACGTGCATTGGGATCAATGTGGTTTGAACGGAAACCGGCTTTCATTAATTTAGATGCGGCATAACCCTCAAAAATAGTCCACTGGCCTGAACCAAACATACCCACTGTAGACGTTATTTTATCTGCAGGTTTACCTTTATTGGCAGCCATATCATTCTTAAGCGCTTCTTTCCACTTAACGGCCATGATATCAAAAGCTTCATCCCAGCTTACTTCTTCAAACTCACCTTCTTTATCATACTCACCACCTGTTTTACGCAACAGAGGTTTAGTTAAACGGTCTTTTCCGTACATAATCTTCGAAAGAAAATAACCTTTAATACAATTAAGGCCTTTGTTTACCGGTGCATCAGGGTCACCCTGAGTCGCTACAATCTTGCCATTTTGTGTACCTACCAATACTGAACAACCTGTTCCACAAAAACGACAGGGAGCTTTGTCCCATCGAATTTTATCTTCAGAGGCTGCCAATACATCTTTAATACCAGGTATGGTTACACCCGCTGCAGTAGCAGTGGCTGCTATTGCATTATTTTTTACAAATTCGCGTCGCGTCATTTTCATGCTGACATCCTCTCTTCAGTAGATTGTAATTCTATAATTTCTTGTTCGTTAAATTCGTCATCACTAAACTGGTAAATCATCGAAGCAGATAACACACCATCAATTTCATAAAAACCCATAATGCGTTCACCTACCTCTTTACGATACTCATCTTCAACGGTCACGATTATTCTCCCGTCTTCTGAAACCGCATGCACCTCTACACCTTGCTGCTGTTCCAGTGTCTGCTTAACAGAATCAATCATGCCCTGCTTTGCATGCACTAACACACTGCAAATATTGTACTTACTCATAGGTTATCTCCACCTGGGTTTTCGCTAACTGGAATACGGCCAACAGGGTTCATACCTGACCGGCTTTCTAAATTTATTTTCTGAACTTCAATAGCATGAGCCGGGCAAACATGAACACACTCACCACAACCGTCACAAACTGACTCATTAATATTAATCTGACTATTACCACCCACTAGCAATTTAAATTCAATCGCATCTGCTTCACATACTTCACCACAGGAGCGACAAACAATACCTCTTGATGCAAAACACTGTTCATTAATAACAATGTGCTGCTGCCAGGGTGACTGCTGATTATCTTGTGTAAGTAATAAGGCGTTTTCAGGACAGGACTGAACACAGGCTTCACAATAATCACACCCTTGTCTGAGAAAGCTCATTTCAGGAAATCCACTGGAGCCTTTAACAATAAGTTGTGACGGACAGGCTTCTGCACATTTAAAACAACGCGTACAGGTTTCCGTAAAGTGAGCTTCGCCAATAGACCAGGGCGGTCTGATTGCCTGTTCACCTTTAAGCTTTCCTTGCAGAAACTGTTTACGATTTATTGCCTGTGTTTTCAATTTGCCTCTCTTTTGAGATCGTCTGGCTAACACTTTTATATGATTATGAGTAGAACATATTAGTGTAATATAATGTTGATATAGATCAAATATGATCTAGCTCAAATTGCTTCCGCCTTAATTACGTATAAATTGTAAGGTATTAACCGGCTAAACCTTTTTGAAATAGATCAATTAAAATATCATTTTTTAATAATATTATTAAAAACCCTTATGAACGATAATTTCACTTATAAGTAAACTGAGCACAGGTATAAACACTGTTAAATTACCAATTACGCTTATGCGTAAATTAGACACACCAGCAAAAGATTATTCAATCTGAGAAAGCATTCTGATCAAAAAAACACAGAGAATAGAAAAGAGAAATGAAATTATATAGATAAATTAAAACAGCTACGAGAAACACAGCCAAAACAACCAGCTACCCGCGAGTAGCTGATATCTGGCTACTTTATATATTACCTAAGCAACACTACCAAATGAATGATCAACTGCACCCGCTGGCACATCAAGCCCGGCTAATTTACAACCTTCTGCAACCGGACCATCTGGTACCACCTGATGCAAATATTTAATACCACCCTGCATATGAAATTTTTCATCAAGCGCATCTTTTACCTGACGCAATTTAGGATGATCAACTTTTTTATAATATTCCTGCAAAGCACCGATAAGTTGCCAGTGCTCATCACTCATTGAAATCCCATCAGATTTAGCAACCGCTTGCGCAATTTCTATAGACCAGCCATGGGGGGCATTTGGAAATGAATCGATTGATACATGCATAACAGTCTCCCGTATTTAATACAATTGACATACTATGAATGTAGCTGAACTTACAGGTATTACTTATGAATCAGACGGAATGAATTTATAGAATTTAGCATGAATAAGGGTGTTAACCGGAGCAACCACATAGGCACCCTGATTAACACCTCGAGTGCTTGTCCTATTTAACCTGATTAATAACCAGTTTAATTTTTTCCTGTGACTTAACATTGACTGGTGATAACTCTACAAATAAATCGCCAGATTGAACACCAGGCTGCCCTGATTTACTAATTGTCGCAGAAATTTTAACCTGATCAAAACTGGATAATTTCATTTGCGGCATCATTGCCATAGCATCATTTAAACTAACTGTTATAGGAAGGTCTGCTGCGGTTTTCTTAACTGCAGCCAAAGGCATAGGTGGGCCCTGCATAGCTTTGGCAAATATAAACAAAGTATCGTTAGCTGATACCTTATCTTTAAGTGCCGAATCCAGTTCAACTGTTACTATTATTTCTGCTGCATTCGTTACCACTTTTGATTCTGCAGCCGGTGCCACCTTTTTAAGCTGTGCTACTTCATTTGCTGATAGCTGACTTTCTGCACCGCTAATCAACTGATCAAGCTGAGCCAGTGTAGCCGCATCCTCAATTAACATCGGGCGTAATTTGTACCAGTAGGTTAAAGCTTTACTAAAATTTTTCTGCTGATTTTCTGCTGTACCCGCCATCCATAAAACCGTTGGACTGTCTGGCATAAGAACAATCACTTTATCAACTATCGGTTTTGCAACACCGGTTAATCGTCCGCCTTCCGTCATCGCTAAAGCATCTGCATAACGAATTAAAACTTCCGGTTCTTCACCAACCTGTTCAATGACTTTTTCATATGAAGATACCGCTTTGTGATATTGCTTCATCGTCATATACGTTTTTGCCAGCATAAACCAGCCTTCGGGATTTTCAGGCTCTTCTGCCAGACGCTGTTCAAGTTTAGCCACCGCATCTTCTATAGTCATTTCAGGGCGATCTTCACCTGCCGGAATAACCGTTGCTTCAATTCGTGTACCTGTAGCTGCCGCAAAATCACCTAACTGATAATAAATTGCAGCTGCTGCCAGAGGAATGATTGCCGCCAGTACAATTGGCATTAATTTACTGGTCTCTTTAGATTCCGATAATTCATTCTGTGACTGCGATTGAGGCACATCCGATAAATCCAGCGCTAATGTTGATTCAAGTTCGTCATGTAACTGCTGAAAAGTTTGCTGATTGATTTCACCCGCTTCAAGCTGAGATTTAATTTCAGCTAAACGATCTTTTGCGATATCAACATTTAAATCATCATACTCGTCCGAAAACGCATAATTTTTCTTTTTTAATGCAGGCACAATAAAATAAATAGCCATTAAAACTAGAATAACTGCACTTATAATAAAACTGATCATAAAACTCTCAAATTATATATTCTTAACCTGCAGAAGCACGAAGAACACAGGGTATTAATAATAAAACCTTTTGCTGTAAATTCAGGCTTTCTGTTTAAATTATTTTCTATCAATCATCCAATAATGATTTGGCTTTTTTCTGCTGCGTTTTATTGACAGCTTTTTCAACTTCTTTCTTTTGACTGCGCATATATGACACAACCACTAAACCCGCAACTACAAAAAATATAATTGGCCCATACCAGAGTATGTAGGTAGCCTTTTTAACCGGTGGCCTGTACATAACAAAATCGCCATAACGAACAATCATGAAATCAACGATTTCATCTTTGCTTTTACCTTCACTCAGTTTTTTATAAACTAGCAATCGCATATCCTGAGCCAGCTCTGCATTAGAGTCAGCCAGATTCTGATTCTGACAAACCAGACAACGCAATTCCTGAACGAGTACGTTGTAATCGTTTTCCATTTGCGGCGTTGCGAAATCGTGAGTTTCAAAACGCGCATGAGCCTGTGAAGACACAGACAAAATGCACAGAATAAAAATAATATTTTTTAGTATTTTCATATTTAATTAGTTTTTGAAATGTTTTTTAAACTTCTTTTCCCACACGGCCGGTGTTATTCCACCCGCATGTTTAGCGACAACAACACCTTCAGCATTAATTGCAAACGTTTCAGGCGCACCATACACACCCCATTCAATTGCCACCGAACTTTCTGGATCAAAACCAATTTTTAAAAATGGATTTCCCATTTTAGTTATCATGGCTTTTGCTTCAGGACGTTCATCACGCCAGTTCAATCCAACAATCGGTATACCTAACTGGCTTAATTCCATTAGAAAACGATGTTCACGCCAACACTCGGGACACCAGGTACCCCAGACATTAAACAACCAGACCTGACCTAACATATCAGCAGTTTTAACCACTTCAGATTCATTATATAAATCAGGTACATTAATGGTGGGTGCTGCCCGACCTATAAATTCTGTTGGAATATCTCGCGGATTATATTCACCTGTATTGGTCTTGTTTAACATAAAAGCAAAACCGCCTATCATGATAAAAAAACCAGCTAATAGTAAATAACGAGCCATTACACAGTCACCGTATTATTACTCTGAACTTCAGATGTTTTTAGCGCTTTACGATAACGCTTATCCGTCGCAGCGAGTAAACCACCAAATGCCATAATTAAAGAACCTAACCAGATCCAGCGAATAAACGGCTTGTGGTATAAACGTACACTCCAGGCACCTTTACCATCCAGGTCTTCACCCAGTGATACATATAAGTCACGCCAGAAGCCCGGGTCAATACCGGCCTCTGTCATAGGCATACCACCGGCGTTATACAAACGTTTTTGCGAATGTAATCGACCAATTTCCTTGCCCTGATAAAATGTTGTAAACCAGCCTTCTGCTGCTTTATAGTTAGGTCCGACTGCATTTTGAACACCTTCAAAAAGGAATTCATATTCACCGATGCTATAGGACTGCCCTTTAACCAGGCGAATATCTTTTTCTGTGCTGTAAAGCGTTGTTAATGTAATGCCCACTACAAACATCGCTACGCCCATGTGGGCAAATGTCTGACCATAGAAACCACGAGGCGTATTAAGTAATGCCTGTAATTTATTCTGCTTACCGGACACCCTGTCAACGATACCTTGAGCACTGGTCATAGTTATCCAAACGGCTAACATAATTGCAACCACCGCACCCCACTTCACATCATCTATTAATGAATATGGAATGGCAGCGCCTAGAACAACACTCACTACAAATGGAATAAGTAATTTCTTACCCATTCTTTCCAGACTATCCTGTTTCCATCTAGCCAGTGCTGCCACACCCAATAACAATGCAATAGGTATAGTTAATGGAACAAATAACGCATTAAAGTACGGAGGGCCTACTGAAATTTTACCTGCATCTAAAGCATCTAATGCTAATGGATAAAGCGTTCCCAATAAAATCGAAAATGCAGTAACGACTAGTAAAATATTATTAATTAATAAACCACCTTCTCGGCTCATCATATTTAACTTCACTGCACTACGAATTTGCGGTGCGCGGTATGTATACAGCGCAAGTGAACCACCCACAACCACAGCAAGGAATATTAAAATAAAGATACCTCGCTCCGGGTCATTCGCAAATGCATGCACTGACGTTAATACACCGGAGCGCACTAAAAATGTGCCTAATAAACTTAACGAGAACGCAAAGATTGCCAGCAATACCGTCCATGCTTTAAACACACCGCGTTTTTCAGTTGCGGCTAAAGAATGTATTAATGCGGTACCGACTAACCAGGGCATAAAGGATGCGTTTTCTACCGGATCCCAGAACCACCAGCCGCCCCAGCCAAGCTCGTAATAAGCCCACCAGCTTCCAAGTGCAATACCAATGGTTAAAAATACCCAGGCAATGTTTGTCCAGGGGCGCGACCATTTAGCCCAGGCCGAATCAAGACGACCACCTAGCATCGCAGCTATAGCAAAAGCAAATGCCACAGAAAAACCAACATAACCCATATACAACATAGGCGGGTGAATGATTAAACCAAAATCCTGTAATAATGGATTTAAACTGCGACCTTCTAAAGCAGCAGGAAACATTCGATCAAATGGGTTAGACGTAAGTAATGTAAATAATAAAAATCCGACACTCACTAGCCCCATAATGGCAATCACTCGACCGCGCATAATTAAAGGCATCGCACGACTAAACAACGCAACGGCTGCTGTCCACATTGCCAGAAACATAGTCCACAATAATAATGAACCTTCGTGGCCACCCCAGACAGATGATATTTTATAAATAACAGGTAATTCAGTATTAGACTGACGCGCTGTATAACCAACAGAAAAATCATCAGTTAAAAAAGCATACGTTAAACAGATGAAACTGATAACAATGAAAATGGTTTGTCCAATTGCAGCAGGAGCGGCTACTTCAACCCAGCTGGAGATTTTTTTCTGTGCACCTATTAACGGCACTGTGCCCTGAATAACCGCTAAACAAAGCGCAAGCACTAAAGCAAAATGACCAATTTCAGGAATCATTATTTTGAATCTCCAGTTGCTTCACTGCCGGGGTAAGGGTTACCTTGACCAACGGGAATACCTTCAGGATGTTTCATGGCTTCAATATCGTCTTCGTTCCATTTACCCGATTTTTTCAAAGCATCTGCCACTTCCGGTGGCATATAATTTTCATCATGTTTTGCCAGCACTTCTTCAGCTACAAACACGTTATTTTTAATTACACCAGTTGCTACTATGCCCTGACCTTCACGGAATAGATCAGGTAATATTCCCTCATACATAACCGGATAGTTTTTTGCTCCATCGGTTAAATCAAAATCAATTCTCAGACTATTCGGGTCACGTTTAACACTGCCGGTAACAACCAGACCACCAATACGGAAACTGTGATTTTCTGGTGCTTTACCTTCTAATATTTCAGTCGGACTGAAAAAGTGATTAATGTTTTCGTTTAATGCCATCATTATTAGTGTAATAAATACACCGATACCGGCGACTAACATGGCTACAAACATCATTCGTTTTTGGCGGGCTGTCATGTACTTCTCTCACGGTTACAGATTATTATTCTCCGTCCCATGCTAATTATTAGATGGGACGATGAAGTCAGATAATTATTTTTTCAGATAGTTCATATTATTAAACAATTATATATCTCAAAAACTAAAATCAATTTACATACTTTTTATGTGTCTTCCTGACGCTGCCGTTCCTGCTGGCGATACTTTATTTTTAACTCTTTAATAATGCTCTTTTTAGTAAATACAGGGCTAATTAAAATCCAGCCTAATACAACTAATGCCAGACCATAAGATGACCATACATAAACGGCATAACCACCCATATGAAAAAATTCACTAGGACTCATTTTCTACAATCTCCTTCACCCAGCGCGTATTTTGCTCACGGCGTAAAAGCTCACCCCGGGCACGCATTAATACAGACGCAGCATAATAAAGTTTAAATGATGTCGCCATCACCATCAGCGGTATTAACATGGAAATATGCATTGATGGTTTATCAAATTTCGCCACTGTTGCTCCCTGATGCAAGGTACTCCACCACTCAACCGAGTAATGAATAATGGGGATATTAACCACCCCCACGATTAACAGGATTGCACCTGCCCTCGCCGAATTTCTCGGATCTTCAATCGCAGCCTGTAACGCAATAAAACCTAAATAAAGAAACAGCAGTATTAACTCGGAAGTTAAACGCGCATCCCACACCCAATAGGTTCCCCACATGGGTTTACCCCAGAGCGAACCAGTAACCAGTGCAAGAAAGGTAAATGCCGCACCAATCGGTGCACTCACACTGGCCATTAAATCAGCCGTTTTAATTCGCCAGATTAAACCAACAGCAGCGGAGATAGCCATAACCATATAAACAAACATGGACATCCAGGCCGCAGGCACATGTATATACATAATACGATAACTCTCACCCTGCTGATAATCAGGTGGGGCGACTAACAGGCCGTAATACAAACCAACGACCAATGACAGCAAAAAACTCCACATAAACCAGGGAATCATCTTTCCTGACATGATGTAGAAATTTTTCGGTGACGAAAATTTATGTACGATTGCGGGTAATTTCATAATTCTGCATATAAGTATTCGTTAATATAAGAGCATTTTTATCATAAATAAACATTGATATAACGCAATTGGTTAATTTCTGTTCTGCATTCTGACATATCGTTACACTAAACGACCATCAGATAAAACTAACACCTACAGGAGAATATCACTGTAGGTGTTAACTTTAGCTGACGATCAGGGGTACGAGACTAATATTTTCTACAATATACTTACTCGACACTAATCTTTAAAGCCGTCGCAGCAGCTAAAGGGGCAAGGGTTACCGATAACACCAGTAAAGCCCCTAAAAAGTACAACTGACCTTTAATCTCCAGCCCGGCCATACTCGCATCCACCGCACTGGCAGAAAATATTAAAACCGGAATATACAGGGGAAGCACTAACAAAGACAGCAACATACCGCCCCGGTTCAATCCTAAGGTTAATGCCATGCCGATTGCACCTACCAAACTCAATATAGGGGTACCTAATAACAGGGTTAACATCAGGGTCATAATGCCCTCACCAGGTAAAAACATAAAAAGTCCAAGCAGAGGTGCCAGAAGTATTATCGGCACACCGGTCACCAGCCAGTGACTGATTATTTTAGCCAGTACCATAAGCGCATTAGAATGCGGGCTAAGCATTATCTGCTCCAGGGTACCGTCCTCAAAATCCGACTTAAACAGGGTATCGAGTGATAACATCGCTGCAAGAAGCGCTGCTACCCAGATAACTCCCGGCGCCATGGTCTGCAGTAGCTGTTTTTCCGGTGATACACCTAATGGAAACAGTGTTACCACAATGACAAAAAACAGCAGCGGATTTAATAATTCATTTCGATGTCGATATGACAACATCAGATCACGTTTAATCAGAGAAATAAACGCGCTCATTGTAGAGGGTGTTTGTAATGAAGCACTCATACAAGCGGCTCCAGCTGGGTATTTGGCAAAACAAGTTTACGTTGTTCACCCGCAGCTATTGTGACTGGCTGATGTGAGGTAATAACCAGCATGCCACCATTGTTGATATGTTGTGTAAATAGAGCTTCCAGCATACCCACTGCATTTACATCCAGAGATGTATAAGGTTCATCTAAAATCCAGCATTTAGCACGGGTTAAAAATAGTTGAGCCAGTGCTACACGGCGCTTTTGCCCCGCTGACAACTGAGCACAGGGAATATCTTCAAAACCGTAAAGCCCTACCTGATATAACGCTTCTTCAATACCGTTCTCTGTTTTACTGCCGTGTAAAGACTTCGCCATACATAGATTTTCTATGGGTGTTAACTCAAATTTTATTGCTGCACGGTGCCCCAGAAAAAGCAGATTCTCAAAATAATCAGATTCTGCATGATGTATTTTACGCCCCTGCCATAACACCTCACCTTCTAACGGCTGAGCCAATCCGGCCATAATACGTAACAGGCTGGTTTTACCGCTACCATTTTTACCTTCAACACGTAACATCTGGCCCGGGCACAGCTCAAAATCAAGACCTGTGAACAGATCTCGATAACCTCGGGTACAACTAACGGATTTAAGGTATAAACCGGCGGTGGCGTCGGTCATGGATGCATTTCCTGCTTTCTACTGAATTTTACTGATGGCGATTTTACAGGGAATTTACCGGAATAAACAGAAATGAATAAACCAGCGATAACGGTTTGTTTGACTTATCCCAAGTTTCAAAGTGATTTACCTCTAATTTTTTAAAATATACCCTGTTTTCCTGACATATTTTATTTGCGAATACCTATACTATATAAACTAACTCTACAAAAATCACATACTTATGACACGATACATCACGCCGTTACTTGTTTTACTGATACTTTCATCTCAACCCGTATTTGCAAATACAGCAGCTTTTGACCTCAAACACCTTCAATCCCTGTTTGAGAGTTACAAACGAGGACAGTCATATAAGTACGCCAAAACATATCAGGCTGAGATGGAAGGTGATCCGTATTTTGATTACCTTTTTGGTGTTTCAGCGATAGATACCGGGCATGCAAGCGAAGGTACATTTGCTCTGGAACGTGTATTACTGGTTTTTCCAGATGATCAGGTCGCTCGCCTTGAGCTGGCTCGTGGTTACTTCATATTGCAGGAGTATTCACTTTCAGGAAAAACCTTCGAAGCGGTTCTGAAAACCAACCCACCGACAAAGGTCAGGGACACCGCTCTGGCATACCTGGATAAAATTCGTATCAGTGAATCACGTTACCGCCCTACTCATAGTGGCTTTGTAGAGTTTTCACTCGGTAATGATGACAATGTAAATGCCGGACTGGATGAAGGCACAACATTCATTATTACTCTCGATCCAGACAGTTTTGGACAGGATGATAATTTTAGCTCACTGGCTGGCGGCTGGACTTATGCTCACCCATTTACTCCTGGCTGGTTATTTGAGTCAACGCTTTCGGGTAACTTTCGTAAAAATGCAGAATTAGATCAGTTCGACACTACTACCGGCACACTTCAGGTTGGCATCACTCACCTGCAGGCATCGAGCAAATATAAAGCAGAGTTAATCAATCAGCAGTTCAATTTAGATGGTGAAAGTTATCGCTCACTCAACGGACTAAATTTAAACTGGCAATATACTGTTTCACAGCAGTCCAGCTTTAATACCGCTCTGCAATACGCCCAGCTGGATTACCCGGATTTGAGCATAAAAAACTCTGACCTAATAACACTGGGCATGAATTATACCCATGCTTTCGCTGCTTATCTTCAACCTATACTCTTCTCCACGTTAAGTCTGGGAACAGAAATGGCTGAAGAGGATACAAATCCAGGCGCTCTTTCAGAAACAGAACGTGACATATACAGCTTACGTCTTGGTGTCGTTTTAAATTTCACCAACACACTTGCATTACAAACATCTATCGGCACACAAAATAGTGCTTATGCCGCAGGCTCTGCTTTACAACCTGACACAAAACGTGAAGACGATTACAACACAGCTAACTTAAAACTAATCTGGGCATTTGCCCGTAAATGGCGACTCGACACACAGTTTGCCTATAGCGATAACAGCTCAACTGAAGACCTGAAAAACTATGAGCGTAACGTGACCAGCATGACCGTAAATTACACATTTTAAAATAATAGAAACAGTGACTACCAGAGTCCTGCAACACTAATCAGGATGAGAACTGAAATTTTTCAAGGCAGAAAATATTTATACCCGGAGATACTTATGTATAAAACTATTAATACAAAATATTTAATCAGCCTGCTACTCATCAGCAGCCTTTTTACCACAGAGTTATACGCGGGTATTTCTAATGGCACTCACTGGATTATCAAACCCGGTGATTCACTCTATAAAATTGCTCGTACTGTTTTTCCAGACAGCGCTAAACAACAGGCTAAATTACGTAAAGAGCTGGTTAGCCAAAACCCGATTGCATTTAAAAATGGAGCAGGAAATATTTCCGTAGGCGACAAATTACAATTACCAGATTTTGCTATTAAACAAAATAAACCTGCCATCAAAGTTGCTCCTGTTGTTGCCGCAAAGAAAATACCAGCCACAAACAATACAACTAGCAAACCCATCATAAAGAATGTAACTACCGCTGCCCCGGTAGATAAACTTCAAACTACAACAGATCAACTTATAACACCTGATCCAGCAGATATTATCGGTAAAGTCATTATCAATGTGGGTGACCTTAATGCTCAAAACAGGGGTGCAATGCGAAAGTTAAATCGTCGCTCATCTATCTACAAAGGTGATACTATTTCGACGGGTGGTAAAAGCCTTACACAAATTCGTTTGAAAGATGGCGCATTATTATCACTGCGCCCACACACAGAAATCAAAATTGCTGAATTTCGATATAACGGAAGAGAAGATGGTAGCGAACAAAGCATCCTGGAGTTATTAAAAGGCGGGTTCCGCACTATTACTGGTGTTATCGGGCATAGAAACAAACAGAACTATCAGGTTAGAACCAGTGTTGCCACTATCGGTATTCGAGGCACTCATTACTCACTGGTATTGTGTCAGCAATCAAGCTGCAGTGATGGCGATAATAATGTAGACGATGGTTTATATGGTGGTGTTGCCGACGGCAGTATTGTGATTGAAAACCAGACAGGTATACACCAGTTTAATAATGACCAGTTTTTCAAACTGACTTCTTCCAGTGCAATACCAGTTGAGTTTTTAACGCCTCCATCTGTTTTCACACTGAAAAACAACGGTGGAAAATTTGCTAGTCTGAAAAAAAGCAAACACATTCCAAGTAAAGACGTAAATGCAAGAGCACGACGTTTAGCCGTTATCATACAACCCAACCAACTCGACCCTGTAAAACCACCAAAGCCTCTTATTGGTGATTTAAACACTCCACCAGTCGCAGAATTTCAACCCGATCTGGCACCGGATGGCGCAGGCATGCTGCTGGCTTTCAACCAGTCTACAATCAATACGGCGATTACAGGCACTTCCGCATCCGTTATTATCGCTCCGAACAATAACAACCAGATCATATTAGGCCCGAACCGCACTCCCGTTGCCGGCCGTGAAATTTCAGCCAATGAAACCGGTGAGCTGGTAAACCATGAATTAGTCATGACATCACCTGAAGGCTCATTCGCCACGCTTGTTCCATCAAGTATTGGAGGCAGCGCAGCACTTGGTGTTAACTGGGGTCGATGGAATGGTGATTTTATCCTGCTGGAAAACGGTGCACGAGTACCGACTAAGGATAATTTCCACTACATATACACTGAAAACCTGACCACACCAACCCAGCTGGCAAATCTGGGCGGTATAAAAGGTGCTTCGGTTACCTATACAGCCGTAGATGGCACTTTACCGACTAATCATCTGGGAGATGTAGGCTCAAATCTAGCCACTATAAATATGGGTGCTGACTTTATCGCTCAGGAAATAACATTTTATGACGTAGATACTTCTATAACGACCTCAAATGGTACTGCTTTTTTTCAGGCTGGTATTATCAGCCCTGTCGCATTTCAGGACCTGAGTCGTGATTTTGCCATTACAGGCACATCATGTGATAACGGCAGCGGCTGCACGGGAACAGCCAATGTATTATTCGTTGGATCTGAAGCAGCCGGTGCCATCACTTCTTATCAAATTCATGATGATAATGGCCAGGGGGGTATATCTGGTACTGCATTACTCGCTGAAGGTCAGGGACAAACCCCAATTCAATAAACGACTAGCCTTGTCCTGACTTTATAAATGATAAAAAATCAGGGCAGGCTGGCTAACGCTATATTGGTAATTTACCAATATTTCGTATACCCTTCACCGCTCTAAAAACACCTAAGTAAACAACCATGTCAAAAATACCCGACTATACCAAATCTGAAATCTGGACCATTGAAAGCACCCTGAAAGAACGCTGGGGTAAAGAAAACGAGATTGAGCTGCAATTTGCAGATACTGAAATCCGTTTACATATGGGTGACAGGGAAACGACAGAATGTCCGGCTATTATCTGGCAACATGAAGGTTGTAATTTTATTATTTTCAAATCCGGCATACAAAGTTACCGCTGCCAGTTTTTCTATAAAGGTTACCAGCAATACGGGACAGGACAACATGAGTATGACGATATCGGTGACTGTATTATCTCTTTACTACAGGTTCAATCTGACCAGAATCGTGAAGCTCAAATAGAAGAAGAAAACAGCGATGGCAGTCTGCCACGTGGCACTCAGGTAAAATAACCTCAAAATACGACACCAACATTACTCGTGATGTGATCAATTTCTTTAAACCGAAACTTTTCATACTATGTATTGTTATGACACATACCCCTCGGGGACAGAGCATCTTTCCCGCTCTGTCCCCTTCATTGATACCACCAACAGTTGTACAAAGCCTGTCATCACCCTGTCACTCCAATCGAAATCACCACTGGACACGGCATACCAGAAAGCTTAGTTACATTATATAATCATCCCCTTATATAACCCCAACTAGGGGCTACATAAATAAGCTTAATTTGTACCCTACCCTCGCTTGAGTCACACTCTTTCACCAAATTTTATAAGGTTTTTAGACTTGATCTCATAAAAGTCTAAAAATGAACACAGAATTATTAACGAGGAAAATCATAATGAGCGCTAAAAATGCATTTTACGCACAATCAGGTGGTGTAACAGCCGTAATCAACGCTTCAGCATGTGGCGTTATCGAGACAGCACGTAAGCACCCTGACAAAATAGGTAATGTATATGCTGGTCGTAACGGAATAATCGGCGCACTAGAAGAAGACTTAATTGATACAAGTCTTGAATCGTCAGACGATATCGCAGCACTAAAAAACACACCATCTGGTGGTTTTGGTTCTTGCCGCTTCAAGCTAAAAAGCCTGGAAGACAATAAAGCTGAATACGAACGTTTAATCGAAGTATTCAAAGCACACGATATTGGTTACTTCTTTTATAACGGTGGCGGTGACTCTGCTGACACATGTTATAAAGTATCTCAGTTATCTGAAAAAATGGGTTACCCAGTACAAGCTATTCACGTACCAAAAACTGTAGATAACGATTTACCAATTACTGATAACTGCCCAGGTTTTGGTTCAGTTGCTAAGTACATTGCAGTTTCTGCATTAGAAGCATCTTTCGATGTTCGCTCAATGGCAAAAACATCTACTAAGATTTTCGTTCTTGAAGTTATGGGTCGTCACGCAGGCTGGATTGCAGCTGCTGGTGGTTTAATTGAAGACGAAGGTATTCCAGTTGTTATTCTTTTCCCTGAAATTGAATTTGATCAGGATAAGTTCATGGCACAGGTTGATGCAAAAGTTAAAGAACACGGCTTCTGCACTATCGTTGTTTCTGAAGGCATTCATTACCCAGACGGTAAGTTCCTTGCAGAGCAAGGTACTCGTGATAACTTTGGTCACGCTCAACTAGGTGGCGCAGCTCCTGTTGTTGCTAACATGATTAAAGAAGCTTTAGGTTACAAATTCCACTGGGCAGTTGCTGATTACTTACAACGCGCGGCTCGTCACTTAGCATCAGAGTCTGATGTTGAACAGGCATATGCATTAGGCGAAAAAGCAGTTGAGTTTGCAGTTGCAGGCGAAAACTCAATTATGCCAACAGTTGATCGTATTTCTAACGATCCATACGAGTGGAAAATTGGTAAAGCGAATTTAGCCGATGTTGCTAACGTTGAGAAAATGATGCCAATGGAATACATCACTGAAGATGGCTTCGGCATTACTCAAGCTTGTAAAGATTACCTGACTCCTTTAATTAAGGGTGAAGCGTATCCTGCTTACAAGGCAAACGGTTTGCCTGATTATGTAACACTTAAGTTACAGTCAGTTGACCAGAAACTCGAGAAATTCGAAGTTTAAAAAAAACAAACCGGAGCTGGTGAAAACCTCCTCCGGTTTTTTTATGTTTTTTAATAAGTAACTGAAACAGTAATTTTAAAATGACTCTAGAAAAAGCCAGAGAAATGATTGCCGATCATGTAGCCATCGCAGGTGGTTACAATCAGACATCAACAAAAATTGTTTTGGGTGAATTACAAAATGATGTAGGCCAGGCGGCTGTTGATAGTATTATTCGTGAATTTGGTTTACAGGAACTTTGGGGATTTGTACCCGGTACAAAATTCGAAAGGATGTATAAATAGTTTTAATAATTATGCTACATAAAAAATTAAAATGATAAGAGTCAAGAATTAACAGTAACTAATATATAAAATACTTTTGCACATATAAATAAAACTCGTTACAGATTGGAACAACTCTGGGTTGAAATTGATTAACATCAATATTCGGAATTGGTTATAAAGCCTATAGTCAACCATCCGATTTTAATTGAGTAGTTACGGCTAACTTAAATGGATTTGCAAACTTAGCCCGATACTTTAAATGTGCAATTAAATATTTCCGATGAGCCAGATTAAGCTGCTTTAATATCTGACTCAAATAAATTTTTAACAATAATAAGTTGGGGGTTAGACCTATGTCCACTGGACTATTAATCGCTTTAGTGTGTGCTTTTATCGGCATCGCTTATGGTGTTATTTCAATCTTCACAATTTTATCTAAACCTATGGGTAACGATAAAATGGTGGAAATCGCTAATGCGGTTCAGGAAGGCGCTATCGCTTATCTGTCTCGCCAGTACACAACCATTGGTATGGTTGGCGGTGTATTATTCATCGCGATGGGCTTTGCTCTTGGCTGGTATTCAGCTATCGGTTTTGCTATCGGCGCAATACTATCAGGTGCTGCAGGTTACATCGGTATGCATGTGTCTGTTCGTTCTAACTCTCGTACTGCTGAAGCAGCTAAAGAAGGCATTAACCCTGCTCTACAGGTTGCATTCAAAGGCGGTGCTATCACAGGTATGTTAGTGGTAGGTCTTGGTCTATTAGGTGTTGCAGGTTACTACACTATATTAACGGCTATGGGTGTTTCACAAGAAGAAGCATTACATGCATTAGTTGGTCTGGCATTTGGTGGCTCTTTAATCTCTATCTTTGCTCGTTTAGGTGGCGGTATTTTCACTAAGGGTGCAGACGTAGGTGCTGACATCGTTGGTAAAGTTGAAGCCGGCATCCCTGAGGATGACCCACGTAACCCAGCAACTATCGCTGATAACGTTGGTGATAATGTGGGTGACTGTGCAGGTATGGCAGCTGACCTGTTTGAAACATACGCAGTAACTATCATTGCAACTATGTTGTTAGGTGGTCTGGTAATGAGCGAAATCGGTGAGTTAGCAGTAACTTACCCATTAGTTCTAGGTGGTGTTTCTATCATCGGTTCTATTATCGGTACTTTCTTCGTGAAAACGTCTGACGGCGCAAAAATTATGAATGCGCTTTACAAGGGTACTATTGTTGCTGCTGTTTTCTCTGCGGTTGCATTCTACTTTGTAACTCAGGAAATGATGGCCGGTGTTTCATTAACACTAGATAGCGGTGCTGTTGTTGGTGCAACTGAATTCTATTATGCAGCACTGATTGGTCTTGCTCTAACGATTGCGATGATCGTAATCACTGAGTACTACACAGCGACTGAATATGCACCTGTTAAGAACATTGCTAAAGCTTCAACTACGGGTGACGGTACTAACGTTATCGCTGGTTTAGGTGTATCAATGAAATCAACAGCTATGCCTGTACTTTCAATCTGTGCATCTATCTGGGGCGCTTACGAGTTAGCCGGTTTATACGGTATCGCGATTGCGGCAACTTCAATGCTGTCTATGACAGGTATTATCGTTGCTCTTGACGCATACGGCCCTATTACGGATAACGCTGGTGGCATCGCTGAAATGGCTGAGCTTCCTGAAGATGTTCGTACAACTACAGATGCACTTGATGCGGTTGGTAACACAACTAAAGCGGTTACTAAAGGTTACGCGATCGGTTCTGCCGGTCTTGCAACATTAGTTCTGTTTGCTGATTACACTCACACATTAACGGCTAATGGCCAGTCTGCGGTATTCGATCTGTCTAACCATATGGTTATTATCGGTCTGTTTATCGGTGGTCTGATTCCTTACTTATTCGGCGCTATGGCGATGGAAGCAGTAGGTCGTGCAGCGGGTGATATCGTAACTGAAGTACGTCGTCAGTTTAAAGAAAAACCAGGCATTATGGATTACTCTGAAAAGCCTGATTACTCTAAAGCGGTTGACCTGTTAACTAAAGCAGCTATTAAAGAAATGTTAATTCCTTCTTTATTGCCTGTAGCGGTTCCCATTATCGTTGGTCTGACTCTTGGTGCTGAAGCACTGGGTGGCGTACTGATTGGTACTATCGTTACTGGTTTATTCGTTGCGATCTCTATGACTACCGGTGGTGGTGCATGGGATAACGCGAAGAAATATATCGAAGATGGCAACCACGGTGGTAAAGGTTCTGATGCTCATAAAGCAGCGGTTACCGGTGACACTGTAGGCGACCCGTACAAAGATACAGCTGGCCCAGCGGTTAATCCTTTAATTAAGATTATGAACATTGTGGCACTGTTGATTGTTCCTTTACTTGGCTAAGATTTTTTCTTAACCTGTAAAGACTAGAAGCGCGGCTTCCCCGATGATGAGTTGGGGAGCTGCGCTTTTTTTTGCATTTATTTAAAGTTTCAACAGTTGTTGTAATTGCAAACCTAAGCCTTAAGACGCACATGATTTCTGCAGTTTCGGACTGTAAGCGTATCTGCAAGCCCCTAACTTAACGGGAATTAGAATTCTATGGTGTCGCTTGCTTAGCGAGTCACTTTCTTTTCTACAGCAAAAAGAAAGTAACCAAAGAAATGCCGCCCCGCTTAACCCATGCTTTTTTTAAAAAGCGAAATAAAAGTTCCTTCTTCATTCCCCATTTTTGTGGCTGCTGCGGAACTCACGAATTAAAAAACTAATTCGCTCAGACATCCTCGCAGAGAACCCCACAAAAATAACTCATTCATCAGCTTGTGTAATGGGGGAAATGAATCAAAAGAATAAAAGCACAAGCTGATTATGCTGGCTTGCTGTTAGCTACATACTGGATTTATTGTTATGTGTTCATAGTAGCTGGATTCCTACCTTCGTAGGAATGACGATATAGAATATTTTTCTTTTTAAAGAAAACTTTATATCGGTTTTGATTTACCCCCCTCTGGAGCTTGCCGAAAATTGTATACATATAAGGGCAAATTCACAGGGATGTGAATTTGAGTCCCGATAAGCCAGGACGGCTTACCGGGACGACCCGGCAACAGAGTAATGAACTGACCGGTTAAAACACTACTGGAAGCCTTCGGTACAATTTTCGGGAATTCTCATTAGCTTTTTAATGAGAACAAGCGAGTAAAGGGCGGCGTTCTTTTGCTTACTTTTCTTACGCTGTTGTAAGAAAAGTAAGTCGCCAGCGCGGCGACTAAGCAGAATTCATGTTCCCATGAAAATTAGAGCGAGTAATTCTCCATCAGATGTCACCACAAAAACCACATCCCTATAAAACCAGAGGCTTGCAAACAAACTAACAACCAAAACCAATACGACAACCGGTATCTAAAGAAACCCACCATCTGCTAAAATTTATATATAAATGACAACACAAGGAGAGCTCAAATGGCACATATTCAAATAGCCCCGGATGTTGAATTCAAACTGGATATAAACCTGGATGACATCACTAAGAACTCCAGAGACTACAATGTACAGCAACACAAAGCTGAAATTTATGCCAACTTTGAAGCGCGACTAAAAAAAGCATTTCCTGAAGGTTATAAAATTAACAGCTTTGATTTTGGACTGGATTCTAACTGGCACTAAACACAGCCACACTCCCCTGCAGGCTTAAACCTTAACAGGCAGGTTTTTTTGTGTCTCACCCTTTATCTGCCCTACAATTACCCACTGAATAACGCTATAATCCCCACCCCGAGATTCAACAGCGAACCAGCATGTCAACAAAGCACACACCCACAGAAATAAAACTCCATCAGAAATCACAATTACTTGAAATTAGTTTTGCTGAAGGCGAAAACTTCAAATTACCCAGCGAATATCTGCGCACACATGCCAAATCAGCAGAAATTGAAACATCAGAAAAACCCGTTTTTGGCAAAGCCGATATCAAGCTGGAAAAAATTGAACCTCAGGGTAACTATGCTCTTCGTCTTTATTTCGACGATGGTTACGACTCCGGTATTTTCTCCTGGGATACATTTCATGAGCTGGGAACTGACTACGATGCCAATTGGGCTCAATATCTAACCAAACTGGATAAGTATGGCCTGAAGCGTGAACCTGCTAACAAAGCAGCTGAAGGACAGGCAACTATCCGCCTTATGTACTTCATGACCAATATGCTTAAGGTCACACGTAAAGAAACTGAAGAACTACCTTTACCCGGCAGTATTCGAGATATTGAAAAACTACTTAAATTGCTACGTATGCGTGGTGAACACTGGGAACGCATGTTTGCAGAAGATGCTGTACAAATTACGGTTAACAAACAATTTGCAGAGCTGTTTACCAAACTGGAAGACGGTGATGAAGTTGCATTTGTTCCGGTTTCAAAAGATATTTAAAGCTTTCTATACTAAGCCTGTATCAGGCGTACCATTCGCCAGCTCAAACTATCCCCGACAAAATAACCTGACTAAAAATCTGGCGACAGGACACAACAATTCAAATAGCCTGCAAAAATACAATTAACTTTTAAAAGTTGACTAATTTAGTAGGTTTTATATTAATTTCTAAATAAGAATTCACTTATATTTGATAGTTATCAATGCACAAGATAACTATCTGTTTTATAAATGCTTTTCGCAATTATACAGAGGGCTTAAATCTTTATAAAAGTTGAATAAAAATTACTTATCTGGGTAAAGATAATTGTGTTTGTGTTTTGCCACTAAAGGGATTAATGTTCAATCCCCGAAAGGGCGACTAACCGGAATTTCAGTACTTTGCCCTGTCCTGTACTGAAGGCGTAAAAAGCTTTTTTAAAAGCTAATTACATCCGGGGAAATGGAGCTTCCAAACGAATTCTGGCCGGTAAGCCAGCCTGACGGATCCGACAAACAGGGTGGCCTAACCGGCCTAATAAATCTGTGAATGTTTTTGATGAGATTTTGTTTTAGATTTTTAATACAACTTTGATTCAGACGTATTTGCAAAAAATGTAATATTACAATAAACCAGCAAAGGAGCATACGAATGCCAACTTTCGTACGTACTGAAAAATGTGATGGATGCAAAGGTCAAGATAAGACTGCTTGCATGTACATCTGCCCACATGACTTAATGAAGCTAGACAAAGACGGTTCTGACACTGGTCACGCTATGAAGTCATATAACCAAGAGCCAGAGCAATGTTGGGAATGTTATTCCTGCGTTAAGATCTGCCCACAAAATGCAATCGAATGTCGTCACTATGCTGACGTAGTTCCATTGGGCGGTTCTGTACAGCCTCTACGTGGTACTGACTCTATTATGTGGACTATCAAGTTCCGTAACGGCACTATGAAGCGTTTCAAATTCCCAATCCGTACGACTCCTGAAGGTTCTATCGATCCTTATGCAGGTAAGCCAGAAGCAGACATGGCTAACATTGAGAAGCCTGGCTTCTTCAACCATGACGAGCTAAAAGGTTACCGTTCAGGCGATCCTAGCGAATTAATCTGCAAGTAATTGCCGGTTTTTAAATAATTAATAAATATAGATATTTCAGAGGAACATATAATGTCTGAAGGTACTTTTGGTAATCCTACCGTTGTTGAAGAGTCTCACGATATTCTTCTTATAGGCGGCGGTATGGCATGTTGTGGCGCGGCATACGAGATTATGCGCTGGATGGAAGGCACTGACCTTACTGTTAAATTAGTTGATAAAGCGGCTATGGATCGTTCTGGTGCTGTTGCACAGGGTCTTTCTGCTATCAACACTTACATCGGCGATGAGCAGGATCCTGCTGATTACGCACGTATGGTTTCTAATGACCTTATGGGTATTACCCGTGATGATTTAGCATACGATGTAGGCCGTCACGTTGACGAGTCTGTTCACCTTTTCGAAGAATGGGGTCTACCTATCTGGAAAACTGACGAAAACGGCGAACGTTACGACGGTTCTAAAGGCATGGCTACTTTAGCGGAAGGCGGCAAGCCTGTACGTTCTGGTAAATGGCAGATAATGATCAATGGTGAGTCTTACAAGTGGATCGTTGCAGAAGCAGCGAAAAAAGCTTTAGGTATGGACCGCATTGAAGAACGTATCTTCATCGTTAAATTAATCAACGATAAGAACGACCCTAGCCGTATTGCTGGCGCAGTTGGCTTCTCAACTCGTGAAAACAAAGTTGTTGTATACACTGCAAAAGCTATCCTTTTAGCTGCTGGTGGTTGTGTAAACATCTTCCGTCCACGTTCAGTTGGTGAAGGTACTGGTCGTGCCTGGTACCCAGTTTGGAATGCGGGTTCTACATATTCAATGGCTGCTGAAGCAGGTGCTGAATTAACTCTTATGGAAAATCGTTTCGTTCCTACTCGTTTTAAAGACGGTTACGGTCCTGTTGGCGCATGGTTCTTGTTATTCAAATCTCAAGCAACTAACGCATACGGCGAAGCTTACATGGTTAAGAACAAAACTATGTTAGACGATTACCCTCCATACGGCGCAGCTGCAGTTCCTGCATCTTGCCTACGTAATCACTTAATGCTTAAAGAAATGAAAGACGGTAACGGTCCTATCTGGATGGATACTGTTACAGCTCTTGGCAACCTACGTGAAACACTTTCACCTCGTGAAGTTAAGCACTTAGAAGCTGAAGCATGGGAAGATTTCCTTGACATGTGTGTTGGTCAATGTGGTATCTGGGTTGGTGAAAACATTGAGCCAGAGAAGAAAAACTCTGAATTAATGCCTACTGAACCATACCTGTTAGGTTCTCACTCTGGTTGCTGCGGAATCTGGACTTCTGGTCCTGATGATGTTGGTGCACCAATGGAAGAAACTGAAGCTGGCGTTCCTGATCACCTTCCTAAAGGCTGGAACTGGGGCTACCGTGGTATGACTACTGTTCCTGGCTTATTCACAGCTGGTGATGGTGTTGGTGCTTCTGGTCACAAGTTCTCTTCAGGTTCTCACGCTGAAGGCCGTTTAGCTGCTAAAGCTATGGTTAAGTACTGCTTAGACAACAAAGACTTCACTCCTGAGCTAGATGCTTCAGTTGATGATTTAGTTGCTGAGATCGTACGTCCAGCTAAGACATTCCTTGAGTTTAAAGATTACTCAACTGCTATTGATGTGAATCCTAACTACATCACTCCTAAAATGCTTCAGTTCCGTCTACAGAAAATCATGGACGAATATGTAGCTGGTGTTGCAACTTACTACAACACTAATGCAGAGATGATGAAAGTAGCTGGCGAGAAAATCGACATGCTTAAAGAAGATTCATTAAAGCTACGTGCTAAAGACCTACACGAATTATTACGTGCCTGGGAAAACTATCACCGTATCTTAACTGCAGAAGCTCACTTGAAGCACATCGAGTTCCGTCAAGAATCTCGTTACCCTGGTTTCTACTATCGTACGGATAAGAACTTCGTTGATGAAGAAAACTGGCATTGCTTCGTAAACTCTATCTATGACAAGACAACTGGTAAGTTTACTTGTTTCAAACGTGCACACGTTGACTTGGTAGATAAGTCTAAACTTTTCAAATAAGCTTTATTTGAATTGTTAGATTAAGAGACGGGCTCCGAAAGGGGCCCGTTTTTTTGTGGGCAATACAAAAGTAAACTGATCCAGTCATATTTACCTGGTATCAGAGAATGATCACGCTTGTTAAGGAGCATCTCCCTCGTGGATAGAACGCGCTTTTTGCGCTCTGTCCCCGAGGGAGATGAACCGTAACAGGGAAATACATATCCAGTTCATCACATTATTTATCTATATCAAGTAAGCAACACCGAAATAGAATATAATATGCACCCTGTTTACAGCAAGAACATCATTTATTCTGCAATAACCTCTTGAAATTCAGAGATTTAACCCCATATTTGATGACTTAACCAATTAACACTTGAACATACTTTAGAGCACGAATCATGAGCGAAAACACATTCGAATTACCCCATAACAGCCCGGTTGAACCTACACGCCTGGAATTAGAAGACAAGATTAAATTCCAGTGCCACAAAGGCATTTCATGCTGGAACGAATGCTGCGCACGTGCTGATGTTTCATTAGCCCCTTATGACATTATTCGAATGAAAAATCATTTGAATATCGAATCATCTGAATTCTTAAATACATACACTGTTCCATTTGAAATTGATGCACATGGTATCCCGGGTATAAAACTGCGAACGACTGATGACGGCGCCTGTTTATTTATGAAAGAAGAGGGATGCTCTATTTATGAAGACCGCCCTACTGCTTGTCGATACTACCCATCAGGCCTGTTATCTATGCGCGCATTGGGTAAAAGCGAAGATGAACGCCACTTCTTAATGGTTAAAGAGCCACACTGTAAAGGCCATGATGAAGATCGTGAAATCACAATTGCAGACTATCGTAAAGAACAGGTGGTGGAAGAGTTCGATGAATTGAATCGTGACTGGTATCGCATCATTCTAAAGAAAAAATCGACGGGTCCTACCATTGGTGCACCATCAGATATGAGCCTGCAGTTATTCTTTATGGCAAGTTATGATGTTGATCGTTTCCGCCGTTTTGTTGGTAGTGATAGCTTTAAGAGCATGTATCAGGTTACCGACGAAGAATTTTCAAAATATGCGGAAGATGATATCGCTCTAATGCAGTTTGGTTTCGCTCTAATGAAGCAGGTTTTATTTGGTGAGCTGACTATCAAGGAACGTGATGGAGCATATGACAAACGCACTGAAGAACGTAAAGACATACTGGCTTACCGTAAAGAAGTTGAAATAGACAAGCACAATCAAAAAGCTGAAGAGGCCCGCAAAGCGGCTCTTGATGACTAATTTTTCGCTTCAAGATCAACAGTAAATTTTCTAACCCCTGAATTTATCTACTCCATTCGGGGGATTTCTTTTCCGAAGTATAGGACTATTATTATAGTTCTAGGAAACAACGTCTCTTTAGCCGCCAGCTTGCCTGGCGGCTTTTTATTAATGCATAAAAGATCAAAGCCATGATACCCCCCAAATCAAGTACACGTCGAGTTGCAATCGTTTCTGACACCCATAGCGTTATCAGCCCCGACATTTTAAATGCGATAAAATCCTGTGATCAGATTATCCATGCGGGTGATATCTGTGGCGCACATATCCTTGATCAATTAAAAGCAATATGCCCAAATGTAACCGCTGTTACCGGTAATAATGATGTAGCAAGTTTGTGGGCAGAGAATGAGAAATCCGTTGTTAATAGCCTGCCTGCAATCGCTGAAATTGATTTACCCGGAGGCATTGTAGCAATTGAACACGGTCACAAACATGGCATGCATCAGCCAGACCATACTTCTTTAAGAATGAGCCACCCTCACGCAAAAGTAATTGTATATGGGCATACTCATACCATGCTGGTAGATGATGAGACCAATCCCTGGGTTATTAATCCCGGAGCTGCTGGCGCAACTCGTACACGCGGTGGTCCATCATGTCTGATATTAACGGCTTCTGAAGATTGTGACTGGAACATTGAGATGATTCGATTTGAAGAGGAAGCGGTCGCTTAAGATAACGTTTTTACCCTGCTAAGGAATATCGTCCTTGGGGTTAGACCCGGTGCTTTTCCGGCTCTGACCCTGGTTTAAGCCATCAAGAGTTTATGGAGTCGGGTATCTATACTGCCAGCTCTTGGTGGTATGGGTTAAGGGGACAGAGCGTTAAAGATGCTCTATCCCCGATAGAGATGTTCCTTAGCATTTTCTATTTCAGCAAATGCAGCGCCAACTTAACGAAATCGACTGATGTCACTATACCCTTCAACTCCCCCTGCTTTACCACGGGTAAACAGCTCACCTTCTTTGTAATAAACAACTCACCCACAGTGATTAAACCAGCATCAGGCTCAACAGTAATAGATTCTGTAGACATGATCTCTTTAACAGCTGTTCTGCTTTCACGCTTTTCCAGACCACTTAATCCAAATTTTTCAACAATATTAAAAGCATGATTCAGTAAACTGCGCTGTGTTAATAAACCTGTAAAGCACCCTGACTCATCATCTACAACGGGTAAATGCCGTATTCCCTTATCTTTAAGAATCATCCTTGCGTGATGAATACTATCCGACTCTTTAACATGCAAAACATTATGGATCATAATATCGGTGACTGTTTTCATATCATTTACAGGTCCTTAGGTATTTGTATTCAAATTACGTATTGCAGCAAATCAATACAAATAGTATAGCTTTTAATACAACTTATAAAATCGTTCTTAATCTGATAAAAATCAGCTAAAATTAGCCCCCTCATGAAAATTAAAGTTAGCGACCTCATTGTCAGATATCTGGAACGCCTTGGCGTTGAATATATCTTTGGTATGCCCGGAGCCCACATACTTCCGGTATACGACAGCCTGTATAACTCAGACATTCAAAGCGTGCTTGCAAAACATGAACAGGGTGCTGCTTTTATGGCGGGAGGCTGTGCACGCGCATCTAACAGAATTTCAGCCTGTATAACAACCGCTGGGCCAGGTGCAACCAACCTGGTTACCGGCATTGCTAATGCGTATGCCGATAAACTTCCAGTCATTATTATTACCGGTGAGGCGCCTACCTATATTTTTGGAAAAGGCGGATTACAGGAAAGCTCTGGTGAAGGCGGAAGCATAGATCAGGATGCTCTATTCAAAGGCATCACCCGCTACAATAAGGTTATTGAACGCACAGATTATCTGGAAAATGTACTTAACCAGGTATCTAAAATTTTATTATCAGATAGCTCAGGCCCCGTATTATTAAGTTTCCCTTATAACGTTCAAAAAGAAATGATTGATGACAGCATTCTGGATGCTGTCATCACAAAAAGACACATCACTGCCATTCGTAACAACTCATTACCCGTAGAAGATTTCACTCAATTTATAACACAGGCTGACAAACCGGTTATTATTGCCGGGCACGGTTGCATTAAAGCCGATGCGCAACTTGAGATAGACCAGCTAAGTGAATTATTAAACATTCCAGTCACCACAAGCCTGAAAGGCAAAGGCGTAATCAGTGAACAGTCTGAACGCTCTCTGGGCAGTCTGGGCGTAACTTCATATAGTGAAGCACGAAATTACATTATTGAAAAATCAGATTTACTCATTTTTCTGGGTGCTAGCTTTAATGAACGAACCAGTTATCTATGGGATAAAAATTTACTCGAAAACAAAAAAATAATCCAGGTCGATACCAGCCCTGAGCAACTTGAAAAAGTTTTTAAGGCTGACTTGCCAATTCTAGGTGATATCAAACAGGTAATAGCAGGTGTACTTGATTCACTAAATGTTCAGCGTATTCAGAAAAAGTCATACACTAAAGTTAAGCATGATATCCCGACTGAAAGTGACGCAGCATTATTTAATGATCGTTTTTCATTAATTAAAAAATTCTTTGATGAACTGGAAAGTCATTTTTCTGAAGATATGATGATCTTTGACGACAATATAATTTTTGCTCAGAACTTTTTTAATGTTTCAAATGGAAACAGGTACTATTCGAACTCAGGTATATCTTCCCTCGGCCACGCTATACCTGCTGCAATAGGTGCACGTTTTGCGATAAAACATCCAACATTAGCAGTTTTAGGTGATGGTGGATTTCAAATGTGCTGCATGGAATTAATGACAGCTGTAAACTATAAAATTCCGCTTACTGTTATTATGTTTAATAATTCTACAATGGGGCTAATACGAAAAAACCAGTTCCAGCAGTATGAAAAACGTTTTATTGACTGTGATTTTGTTAATCCTGACTATAAGTTATTAGCCGATTCCTTTGGCATAGAATATAAAAAAGTAGAGCTCACAAGTGACCTGGATGGTCTTTTTGAAAATATTGACTATCAAAATTCGATTAACTTAATTGAAATCATTATAGATAAAGATTTATTTCCAACTTACTCATCCAGACGTTAATGAATTTACCTGAATGCATAAGAACAACAGTCTAAAAAAACTGCTCAATTTATACCAAAGTGATGACACAATAGCAGCACTTTCCACTCAACTTAATGACACTGACAACGCAAAAGAATTAATTAATCTTTACAACCAGGCCATCCCACTTATTGAAAAAAATCTGTGGAAAAATGAAATCGCTGAGACAGAACTCAGGGATTACCAGAATCTATTCCATGACCTGGAAAACATTATCTCTTCTGATAAAACACCTGACACAAGATATAATTTCATTATAGCCATTCCTGTAGCAGACAGGCCGCAACACCTAAAATCCTGCCTCAATAGCATCTTCGAGCTTTGTACTAAATATAATTATGGTGGCTTTGAAAATGGACTATTTAAAAAAATCAGTGTATTAATTGCAGATGACAGTCAGAACACTGAAAATATAATAAAAAACAGAGAAATGGCTGAACATTTCACACATTCAGGCCTGGAAGTAATTTACTTTGGTCTGGAACAACAAAAAGAAATCGTATCTCAACTGGACAATCGAAAAACAAAAAATATCACTGGTGATTTTACTTCTGATAATTTTTTCCATAAGGGTGCATCAATCACACGCAATATAACCTATCTAAAATTACAACAACTACAGAATAGAAACGAGCCAACATTATTCTATTTTATCGATAGCGATCAGGAATTTCAGGTTAGCATTCAAACCTCTAATAAACACAGGGAATGTTATTGTATAAATTACTTCCATTATCTGAACAAAATATTTTCAAACAGTAAGATAAGCATACTAACAGGCAAGGTAGTGGGCGACCCACCTGTTTCACCTGCCGTTATGGCTGGTACATTTCTGGAGGATTTAATTTACTTTGTAAAACAGCTATCAATGTTACAGGCTGGACAGGCCTGTGAATTCCACAATGACGTAAAAAATAACTCAAATGACGCGTCTTATCATGATATGGCCGAACTATTTGGTTTTAAGCCCTCATCAGATCATTATGACTATCACTGTTCTTTGGAAAACACACACAACCATATTGATTGCTTTAATCATTTTTCCGGTAAACTAAAGCATTTTTTTGATGGCGAACACCCAACTCGTAAAAGTTACTATCAACATGAAGACGTAATCAACAGCATAAAATCAGCAAGAACTATCTATACCGGAAATTACATATTCAAACCTGAAAACCTGAAGTACTTTATTCCTTTTGCCAATCTAAAACTGCGAATGGCTGGCCCCGTACTAGGTCGTATCATCAAAGCAGAATTAGGTGATCATTTCGTTTCAGCTAATTTACCCATGTTACATAAACGAACAGTCAATACCATCGGCCAGTCAGAGTTCAGGCCGGGAGTCACTCGCCAGAACAACCAGATAGACTTATCAGGCGAGTTCACCCGGCAATATTTTGGTGATGTAATGTTATTTACAATGATTGAATTAACCGATAAAGGATACCCTCAAACAAATGTTTCTTATGAGGTATTGTCAGATACCATACATAAAACCATTGTTTCAATGAAAAAAAAGTACACTATAAAACACAGGGAAATTTCAGTTAAAATAGATTCTCTTAGAGAGTTACTGAATAATCTGGAAAAAAAATGGCATAATACATCTGAATTCGATTCGAATAATCAAACCAGTGCATTTTCAGATTTTAATCATTTTATTGATAATATTGATTTTAATTTTGGTAAAAACGCTCGAATTTATGAAATAATTAAATCCGAAGACACTAAAAATAAACACCTTAAGCAGATCGCTAATGCAATTATGTCCTATAACGATGATGTATCATTATGGCAGAAAATTTTATCTGAGATAAAACACTAATATGAATGTTTTTATTCTAAATACCGGACGTTGCGGCTCTACAACCTTTATCAAAGCCTGTGAACACATCACAAACTTTAGCTCTGCACACGAGTCACTGTCTACTCACGTCGGCATTAATCGCTTTGCTTATCCTACTCGACATATTGAAGCCGATAACCGACTTTCCTGGTTTTTAGGTCGTCTGGATTCAATTTATGGAAATGATGCATTTTATGTTCACCTCAATAGAGACAAGCAAAAAACAATAGACAGCTTTAGTAAACGCGAAGAATATGGAATTATGAAAGCATATAAAGAAGGCATTCTTTTAGGTGGTAAAAAAGAGCAATCAGCCATAGAAATAGCTGAAGATTACGTAGATACTATTGAGTTTAACATTGAGCTATTTCTAAAAGACAAAACCAGTAAAATGAATTTTTCTCTCGAAAATGCGGTCCATGATTTTGATATGTTTTATAAAAAAATAGCAGCTAAAGGTAATCTACAAGCGGCATTAAACGAGTTTACTATTAACTATAATGCATCGTAAATAAGATCGCCCTTTTTAAATTTTAAGACCAGCCCGCAGAAACACATGAATAGCGCTATCTCAGGTTCTATTTATCCTTAATACCGAACAACCTCGTTCAGTTTCAATATATTCATGTTCTATCTCGGAATACATCGATAACCACATTTCAACGAGTTCCTTTTCTTCTTCTCTGGCCGCATCATCCAGAAATACGATTGATTCATCTGCCATGCGATCAAATAATAAAGGCAAAGCAGGAAAGCGTGAATGTTTCTGAATAAAGCCCGGTGGTCCATCAATCACGAGCATATCAATTTTTACATCTGGTAAGTTTTTTAGTTCATACCAGTCATAATTTCTATCATTAACTAAAATCTGCTTTAACGGTGCATGAATAATATCAGCCTGACTATCTACAGAAAAATTTTCCAGATTCAATCTACTTTTATCAGCATATTCATGACCGTTCTCAAGACTAAACACCTTTCCTTTCTCATTTATCTGACAACACCTTGCAAGAGTTAATGTAGTCAAACCACTACTGCACTCAACAATTACTTCTGGTTTGACCTTTTGACAATATTCTTTAATCAGAAAAAGAAAATCTGCAGCAGCAGACCAGTCAGGTGTGATGGGCAACTCTATTTCATAACCCAGGTCTTTCTGTAACTGCTGATAAGTCTGCATATCTAAACCATTATTTGAGAAAGGTAATTATAATATCCATTAGCAATCATTAAAACCTTCAATATTATAGATTTACCATAGTACCTCTCACTAACTATCAATGGTAAAATCAGCTTTTGATTTTATTCAGGGTTATTTTTATGATGTATCTGGTTTTAGAGGTGCAATCCACTGAACATACCGATAAATGCGGTCAGCTAAATGCGTGGGTAAATGTGCCAACACACACGGCCGCTATGGAAATTTTACATGAAGAACTTTCACTGGAAGGATGGGCTCTCATTAATGTAGTTGAATCAAATACTACCGATGAGACCGATTATTTCCCTCCGTGTACATCACTGGATGCTTTTAATGAAGCTAAACGCGGATTATTAGCACTTCGTTTTCTGTAAGTTTTTTAGTTATATCAATTCAAAACTTTAAAAATTGCTCCTGCCCGATCTCGTATATTCAAGGCAAGATACTGTATTTTCTGTGCATACTTTGGCAGTTGCTCCTGCCCAACCTCTTGCATTCTGGGCAAGATACCGCACGTCCTGTGCATACCTTTGAAAATTGCTCCTGCATTTTCAAGATACCGCACGTCCTGTGCATAAAAATACCCGCATAAAGCGGGTATTTAGAATTTTTATCATTTAATGGCTTAAATCATTTAGCCTCAACAAGCTTTATTATTACAGCCGCCTTTAGACTTGCACAGGCCGAACATAATAACTACTACTGCTATAGCAAGGCTAATACCCACATATGTAAAAATGTCCATAGATGCCATAGGTTTTACTCCGCTAATCAATTAAAACACTATATTAGAACATACTTATCGATATAGCTATCAGCTCATGCCTTATTCGAGACTTTTATATCAATTTCTTGATGTTAGTCACATCTGAGAACATCCAAAAAAGCAATTCAACCTATTGATATAAATAAGTTTTTTAAATATCCATTGATTATCAGCCTATACACTTCTATAGCATTCAATAACAGGTTTAAAGATCACAATAATGATGAAAATTAAACTGAAATTTGATAAAACCCTCTCCATAACCAGCTTAAAAATAATTTTATTAAACTTAACTAATACCCTCAAACTAACGATTTTACTTACAGATTAAGTCTTTCAATTCCCTGATCAATATGAACAGATCAAATGACACTTTTTGATAAGAGTTTTTCGGGCTGTATCCCCCATAATCAAGCCTGATTACGCACAAAATACGGTCATGAGGTATAATCTTCCACATAATTAAAAAAGCATATAATCGTCAACTCATTCAGCCAGGAAGAATTATGACAATTTTAATCACTTGTCTCGTACTATTTATTTTCACTACAATTATCAGCACTACCCTCTGGCTTAAGACGGCTTTAAAACTCAAAAACAATATGGTCATACTGGCAGATGGTCTGGAAAAAAATGAAGTTATTGAGAAAAGCCTGAATTCATCTCAGCGTGAATTAAAAGGCGTAATGAACAATCTTCAGGAGACATACTATAGAACCGACCTTAACGGGGTCGTATTATATGTTTCCGACTCCGTTGAATTACTACTTGGTTATACTGCTGAACAACTCATAGGGCAAAAAACTACGGATTTTTATGTCGATCCAGATAAACGTAACAAGTTTATAGACGCATTAACGAAAAACAATGGTTATGTAGAACAGTATCCATTTACTCTACAACATAAAGATGGCTCAACTGTATGGCTGTCTACCAACGCTCGATTTTTACTTGATCAGGCAGGTAATGTCATTGGTGTTGAAGGCACAGGCCAGGGTTTTAGTGTACGTAAGAATGAGGAAGAAAATTTAATTAAAGCTAAAGATCAGGCAGAAAAAGCAAATAAAGCAAAAAGTTTGTTTTTAGCTAATATGAGCCATGAAGTTCGCACACCTATGAATGGAATTGTTGGTTTCACTAATTTGCTATCAAAAACCCGGCTTGATAAAGAGCAGGCAGAGTATGTAGATACTATTAATACCTCAATGAAAGACTTGCTCAATATTATTAATGATATTCTCGATTTTTCTCGTATCGAATCTGGAAAAATCGAACTTAAAACCCAGATTGTTAATATCAACGACTTTTTAGAATCAGTAATACGCCTGTTTTCAGAAGCCGCAAATTCAAAATCGCTTAAACTGACGTATCAAAAAATAGGCTCGATCAATGATAATATCATTATCGATCCGCTCAGATTCAGACAGATTATTTCTAACCTTATCGGTAATGCGATTAAATTCACTGACAATGGCTGCGTCAACTTAACTGCTGAGATACGAAGCATCAACAACTCACATGAATTAATCATTGAAGTAATCGATTCTGGAAAAGGTATTGCTCAGAATGAGCATACACATGTATTTGAAGCATTCAACCAGACGAATGATTCAATCTACAAACCTGACTCAGGCACCGGTTTAGGGCTGGCTATTTCAAAACAACTCATTGAATTAATGGGTGGAATTATCGGCGTAAAAGATAATGTAGATAAAGGTACTATTTTCTGGATTAAATTACCCGTCACCATAACGCATGAACTGCCAACACCTACACTTATTGAAGCTAGTATAGATAATGCGAATGATTTGTATAAGGGATTACGCGTATTAGTCGCTGATGACAACGCTATTAATCGTAAGTTGATATGCACCTTACTTAATCAACAACATGTTATTGTGGAAGAAGCTGGAGATGGCAAAATTGCACTTAACTTAGCTCAAAACAATAAATACGATCTAATTCTTATGGATATTCGTATGCCTGAACTTAATGGCATTGAAGTCACTAGAACTTTACGCGCAAACAACCCTGATAATAAAACACCCATTATCGCTTTAACAGCTCATGCCCTACCCAATGAACAACAGTCATTTATCGAAGCGGGAATGGATGCCTGTATTACTAAACCCATACTGGAGTATCAGCTATTTGATCTTCTTGATGAATGGGTGACAAAAGCAGGGTAACGCTTACCTAAAAATCACACAGCTGAAAATCAACGATTTAATTCAGACTAGATATCTGCGATTTTGTTTTTGAAAGTGCCCGTTTTATCATAGCTTCCAGCTCATCATTCTGTGAATTTCTGAAGCCTTTATGTTTATAAACAATATCACCTTCCCTGCTGATTAAATAAAAGGTAGGAACAACAGATAATTTATAATCTTCGGGCACTCTACCCTCCGGGTCATAAGCAATACTGAAATCAGCATGAATCATCTTTAAAAATCGAGCTGCTTTCTCCCGTTCCGTATCCAGATTAACGGCAATTATTTTAAGCCCTTCTTCTGAATATTTTTCCTGCATCTCATTCATAAATGGAAACGACCGACGACAGGGCACACACCATGACGCCCAGAAATCAAGATAAACAACCTTACCTTTATAACTGGACAATTTAATTACTGAGTCATCACCCTGTAAAATAAAATCAGGAGCTTTATTTGAATATACCGTATTAGAAAAAAAAATTAACAAAAATACAATCAAATTTCTTAAACCAATAACACTCATTTTTTCACTCATATTAACTTTATTTCAATAGTAACTTAAGGCAATGCATCAAGCACCGTTTGTAACTTACGGCCGTCTTTATAATCTTCATTCATTTGTAAAATCGTATTACTATCAATAACAATTGTGCTACCCATCGTCGCACTGTATAAATTCGTTACCGTATGATTCAGGTCATCTACCAGCACATTGGATGCGCCATATCCACTATCCAACTGCGAGGATCTGGCTACGCTTACAACACCGGAAACATAATCAATAAAGTAAAATTTCACATTGGGATAATTAGGAATTATATTCGTTCTCATATGTGACATATGGCTATCACATATCGGACACCACATCGTAAAATACACCACGATCGCATCTGAGCCAACGAGTTCAGCAGACATTAAAAAAGGGTTATTTAATGTATCAAAAACGGCAAAGTCAGGTGCTGTTTCTCCAGGGTGATAACCAACGGTTGAGGAGTTATAATCACCACGCTCATCAGAACCTGATGGATTTATATCATCAAACACGTCTGCACAGGCCGATAGTAATAAAATTGAAATAATTAATAGTGGCCTAAGGAATAACATAACTCACCCCTATTGTTATAGTATCCGTCACCGGAAAATTAGAACCTAAACCATCACTACTTGGTAAGTGATTAAATGAAGCTCTGACAATCCAGTCTTTGGCCATTGTTGAATAGGCTACAGCCAGAGATACTGACTGAGTATCGAAACCTGATGTTGGGTCAACAGCACCATTTATAGTTGCCTCATCTTCTTTTAACGCTGCATAGGTAACGGTATAAGTGAGTGTATCTAGTTCTTCCAGTGTTTTACTGTAGGAAAAACCCAAAGATCCGGAGAAGCGATTACCTAATTTACGTTTATAAGGTTCTACATAATTTCCATATTCACGGTTCACGTCACGCTCTAAATACGTCCCATATGAAAGATTTAATGTTAGCCCCCATGGAAACACGGTTTTATCTATCAACATATTTGCATCAAGACGGTAAAAACCTCTACCGGTTATATCGAAACTATTCTGCACATTATCATAGGGTGAGATGCCTGTGGGTATAGTTAAACTTGCCCCAAAGTAAGCTGCCGGGGTTAAATCTTCTATACTATTAACGGCATAAACACATTTAATATCATCAAAATTTTCATACCAGAAACCAACAGTGGCATCACCTAAACCATTCGTCTTAGATTCTAAACCGGCATATTTATTATCATTCCATACATAAGGCATAACGATACTTGCCTGCCAGTTATCATTTATACGTTTTGCAAAACCGGGAGTAATTCTAAACTGATTCAAATCTGACCCTGGCGGATCATCAAGGTGCTCACCGTCTTTATTCCAGAAGCCATGATACTGTTCATACCCAACAGATACGTCATACATACTATCAAAGAATTTTGGCAGAACTAATGTCGCTGCACCGCCGCCACCACAACAGGAAGCTGATTGAACCGGTGCACTAAATAAAAAAGCGGCCCCCAGAAGGAGGCCTAAAATCACCTGTGTCTTACCACAGGCTAAGGAGTTTAGTTTCTTCACACTTACTGCCTACATGCTCATGCTTGGATTAGGAGTTATAGTGAAAGTTTGTAAGTCAGCATTAGTAGGTTCAGGATTTATAATATCCAAAATATTACCATCTGTTGTTTTAACTTCGTTGTTAACAGTTAATCTAACTCGAACTTTATTCTCGTCACCCATTCCATCATTTAATGTTACACCTATAGTCCATAGACCATCAGTACAATCCGATGCAGCTGGATTCCATGAACCATCATTAACTGAAACACTTACAACAATATTAGGGCAATCAACAGCTAACTCACTCATCATATTACCTTGATTAAGTATAAGACCAGTTGTTAGTGCAGGAAAATTATCCATACTTTCTTTAGTGGCAAGAAACAGACTTAGATCATACGAACCTGAATCACCTGTTAAATCATCTTTAAAGACAAAATAGGTACGGCCTTCCATGCTATTGGTAACCATAGACATAACCTGGTCATCTACACCTTTAAGTTTAGTCAGAGTTGTATCACCCATTGCCATCATCACATTTGGATAAAAATTAGCTGTCTCAGTATCATCGATAGTTACAGCTAAGTCCCAGTACCCCATAGAAAAACCATTCATAGCAGTAGTCATTACATAATAAACAGTACCAGTGTATGTACCATCGTTATTATCAACTACAGCATTAGCCTCAGGCATAGCTGATGTATGTGTCATAGCTGCCATATGCATCATTGGTTTAATAGCAATGGAAAGTCCAGATGTATCCGCACCAGGATTATTAATATCAGTAACTGTCAATGTAAATTTTGTTTTTCCTGCTTTTTCACCCATACCAATTGGTGAATAAACAATTTTATAAGTGTCAGTTAATGCCACTTTAGCAAAAGGAACATTACCGATCTGATCACTTGTTAAACCTGTTAGATCATTTGAGTGAGTATCGCCCATTTGTCCACTATCATGGAAATTAACCAGTGCCATTGAGAAACGATTTTGTATATTTGCTTCAAGTTGTACGGTAGCACTTACATTAACAGCACCAGTTGATCCAACACCATCCAGTGAACCAACAGATAAGTCATCTGCAAGGGCTGTAAACAAATCAAACTGTTCAGCAATAAAGGCAGGGTCTTGAACATCCCCCACCTTCAATCCAAGATCCATCGCCAACTGACTAAAAGCGGCTGCACGTAAACCCGCCAGTTTAGATTCATCACTTGCATCTGCATTTGTAACTGTTGCATCAACAGGATTAATTGTCACATCCGGTGTATAACCAAATGCATTTTGAAATGCCGTCTGCGCCTGAGTCATATCCATACTCTGATTCATCACCATATTTGCAATAATAGTTGAACCCGGTGTAGCACAAACGCTACCACCATCACTTAGTGAGTTAGCAACTACATAAGCAAGCATTTCACCCGCATTTCCGTTACTACCCGTTGCTTCGTCATTAAATGTTCCACCGCTAGATTTTAATATCAGATCCTGTGTCAGGCTTGCTTCAGGAATACTTAACGTATACTGGCCCGCATCATTTGTTTGAACAGGGCCGGCTACAACATTGCCACTCCCATCAACAACACTAACATCTGCACCATTTATCGGTGCAGCGACAATAGTGCCGCTAATGCTGGCATCGGTAGAACTACTACCTGAACTACTACATCCCGATAACACACCCAGGGAAAGACTTACAGCCAAAGCAAGAGGAGCAACTGAATACATTTTCATACGAAACAACCTTTATCTATTTAATTAAACTGTATTTTTTAATCCGCATTTATAAACAAAAAACACGGTAAAAAACAGACAAATAAACTTATTATTTATTTTCTATCAGAAGATAAAGACAATAGCATGAACAGACTTATAAAAATTACAGTGTGACAATTAGTCGCACACCTGAATGATTTTAAAATGATTTAAGACAAACTTTGGCCACTCATGAATCATTCTTATTTTTAGAACTTTATGAAAAATTGATTATTATCAAAGACAAGACATGAGGGTTGGGAATATTTATTCTTGTTAATTTAGCTTAGCAAAACATATAATTATTTCACAGTGTGGTTTATTTTTTTAAACCGACATATATTTTTCACGGTAAATCTTTATCAATCCTTAATTGCAAAACCTGCCTGAAAAATTAAAACAAAATTAAGTTTATTATGCCGCTTGTTGCTGATGCATCATAACCAGTAGCTGAGCCTCTGTAAGACTTATATGACATAACTCTGCGATACTTTCTGCAGGTGTTGATTTTTGAGCCAGTTCAATAGCATATGAATAAGGCGAGTTACTATTCATATCACTAGAAACCTCATCTATTTTTGCAGCCAGTTCCTGCATCTGTTTCTCAAGTTTTATAAAACGCTCACCCAGACCAAATGAACCTGCATTTAATGCTGTAAGCTCACGACTAACCTGATTCGTTTGAATTGTTGCCTGAATAGACTGCTGAAAAGATGCTAGTTGTTTTTTTGTATAAATAAATAATGCCAGAGACATTAAAAACATCAAACTTGATAATAAGATAATTAGTGCATTCATTTTACTCTCCGTTCTTCCATTTATAGACACGATGTCTGACGGAGAGTAAACCCTGATTTAGAAGCCGGACATATCCGACCATTCATCATCTGTTAGAAGCTTGTTTAAATCCACAAGAATTAACAATTCTTCATTTCGGCTTACAACCCCTTCAATATATCGGGCTGTTTCGTCATTACCTACATTTGGTGCAGTTTCAATTTCATTCGCATAGATATCAACAACTTCAGAAACACCATCAACAACGATACCTACCGTCTGATTTTCCGCTTCAATAATGACAATACGTGTGGAATCATCCATTTCTTTAGTCGGCAATCCAAATCGCATGCGTGTATCAATTACTGTAACCACATTGCCGCGTAGATTGATAATTCCAATTACATAATTCGGAGCGCCAGGTACAGGTGCAATATCAGTTACTCTAAGAACTTCCTGTACTAACATCACATTGATGCCATAAATTTCATAATCTAACCGGAATGTCACACACTGTCTGTGGTCAACATTCTCGTTATTATCACTCATATCAAGTGCTCCACTTATTTATAATTACTGCAGTTTATATGCCAGTTTTATTTGCCCAAAGATAAGTTAACCATCAGCTCGCATTTATAAGCAACTGATAAATTAATTTATCCTAATTTTATTTTAGACCAGATAGCCATAAACGCCAGCTGCTAAGGAATTTTAAAGTAACTGATGAATATCAATTCATTGCACTTTGTTTTTCACATGCCTATTAGCCATATACTACTAAACACTGACTTACAGCTAAAAGCCTTTATATACGGGCTTTAATCCGTTTTAGTTAACATTTTTGCGAATACTTCCGTATCCATAATTGCACATAAGTGCTCTAATGAAGTGCCTGACAGCCATGCTCGGGTACTTTTATTTTTACGCCATTTCACTTCATCTTTATCTAACCAGATAACATCACCAATACTGGTGCAGGCTAGCCCCCATTTATAATCATCAACCAGCAAAATATGCCCGAGTCGATTTTCGGAGTTATTTTCAAGTACTTTGTGACGGTTTTCTGGCATTACCAATAATGCGGTATCAATTACTTTAACCTGATTTTGCAAATGCTGAACCAGGCCTAAATACCAGTCTGTCTGATTTGGTGTTTCTGTTATATTTTCATCCCATGGAATCACACTGTTTAATTTAACCAGTGGTACAGCCATTTTCAGGCCTGAAACATTAAACAATAAACACTGGAATCGTGATTCTGCCCATTCAGGCACACCTGATTCAGGTACTTCTTCCTCAGGCTCTAACTGTAATTCAACTTCAGTCTCAGTTTTTATTTCAGGCTGCACATCTGTCTTTATTTCTGCCACTGTTTGCGTAAGCACATCGGGTACTTCAGCAACCAGCTGATCCAGACCAACGACAGATGGTGATTTTTCAGGTTCTTCATGAGGCCGGCTTACTTCAGCTTTTATAACCGGCGTTAACTCAACTTTCGCAGCTTCTGCTTCAGCAAATGACTCTTCGTCTTCGGCTACTTCAGATAATAACGATTGCAGATATTCATGTATTGCCTGATCCTGCTCGGTATTTTTTTTACTGGCTTCACTCATACATTAATATCCCCTGCCACTGACATACTGGACTCTTCATCCAGTTCAAGCAAATAATCGAGCAGGTGAGAATAAGCTCTACCGCCTCTACTGCTAATACGCTCTATCGTTAGAGGAATGCCTTTCTGGCTAGCTTCTCGAAACTGTGTATCAACGGGAATAACACCGTCCCAGATCGTTTCTTTATATTGTTTTTTAAGCGTGCCTAATGTCTCTATTGAAGCATTAAGACGCTGATCATAAAACGTTGGCACAATACTGAAACAAACTTCTTTTTTACGCGCTTTCTGAATCATTGAAAGGGTGTGAACCATACGCTCTAAGCCTTTTAATGCCAGAAACTCTGTTTGCACAGGGATGAGTAATCTTTCACAGGCGGCCAGCGCATTAACCATTAATAAACCCAACATTGGCGGGCAATCAATAATGGCTAAATCATAAAATTCTGTAACCTGTGATAGTGACTTTTTAACCACTAACCCCATGCCATCTTTAGTGCCTAACTGGCGATCCAGTGTTGCCAGTGCAGATGATGCGGGAATGAAATCCAGCCCCTTAAAACGAGTTTTATGGATAGTTGTTCTGGTGTTTAAGGTTTTCTTTAATGATTGCTGAAACAAATCATAAGCACTATCCTGAATCGCATCCGGGTCAAGTCCAAAATAACTGGTAAGCGAGCCATGGGGATCAAGGTCAATTAATAAAACTCTATGCCCTCGTTTTTGCATAACCCCAGCAAGGTTTACTGCAGAAGTGGTTTTGCCCACGCCGCCTTTCTGATTAGCTGTTGCCCAGATTTTCATATCAGGGCGCTCCAAAGATTGAGCGTACGGGTTCAGGACCCTGTAACGTAGTCACTGGTATTTCAGGCACTGACTCTGGTGAAACTGCCGGGGTTACTTCCGAATCTGCAAACGGGCTTGAACCAGCAAACATATCTTCACCTGTCATCACCCGAATGACCACACGACGGTTTTTCTGTCGATTTGTAACAGAGTCATTGGCGACGATCGGTCTGAATTCACCATAACCAATCGCACCCATACGAGCCGGATTTATGCCCTTTTGTGCCAGTAGTTTGACTACGCTTGCTGATCGTGCAGCTGATAACTCCCAGTTACTCGGGTAACGCCCGGTATTGATTGGCACATCATCGGTATAACCTGAAACATATAATGGATTTTTTGTTGTGCCGATAACGGCTGTTAACTCAGACAAAATATTTGCTGCATCGGCTGATAATACCGCATCACCCGATTTAAATAACAGGTTGGATTTAATTTCTATTTCCAGCCATTTTTCATTACCTTTAACGGCAATCATGCCTTTTTTCACCCATTGCTTCAGCCGCTTATCTAGTGACGCAGCCGTTTCCTCCATAGAAACCCAGCCAGTTTGACCGATTAAACCAACAGCAATAGGTGCGCGTTGAACAGAAACGCCTAATTGAGAGCCGATAGGAAAAGGAGAGTTTGATTGCGCACTGAATGCAGTCATGACTGAGTCAGACAATACTCGATATTTGCCCATATTCACATTTGAAATGGAATACATTACAACAAAAAAGGCAAATAACAGGGTTATAAAATCAGCATAGGACACCAGCCAACGATCAGTTGAATCAGCAGGTTCAGTATCTGTTATGCCACGGCGTCTCATTGTTCTATTATGTTCTGCCTACAAAACTTTGCAATTTAGCCTGTAAACTTCTGGGGTTTTCACCCTCAGAGATGCTGACAATTCCTTCAAGTGTCATCTCAAATTGCACAGACTGACGTTTTACCAGTGTTTTTAATTTACCTGCCATTGGGAGCAATATTAAGTTGGCAAAGCCTACACCGTAAATGGTTGCTACAAACGCGGTTGCTATTCCACTACCGAGCTTTTCAGGATCGGCCAGATTATTCATAACATGAATTAAACCTAACACAGCACCTAAAATACCGATAGTCGGGCTATACCCACCCATCGATTCAAATACTTTTGCTGCCAGCATATCCTCGTGTTCGATCGTATTAATCTCTGTTTCCATCACATCACGAATAGTTTCAGGCTCGTTCCCGTCCACTAACATCTGCAAACCTTTACGTGAAAACTGGTCTGTTTCTGTTTCAGATGCATTTTCTAATGCGAGTAAACCTTCTCTACGGGATAACTGACTCCAGTTAACGATTTTATCTATCGTTTCATCAAGATCAATTTGGGGGGTGACAAAAACCCAACGCACAATCACCATTGAGCGCCAGAAAGTTGGAAGCGTGGTTTGTACCAGGACAGCGCCAATCGTGCCACCTATTACGATGACAAACGCTGTTAACTGAAATAAATGGCCGAGATGACCGCCTTCTAGCACACTGCCGCTTAAGATAGCGACAAAAGCTATGACGAGCCCGACAATACTCAAGATATCCATACTAGGTATTAGTAGCAAGTTTCTTGCCGATTTCTTTCATCGGCAAAATTTGTTCCGCAATTCCAGCTACAGCCGCTGGCATACCATAAATAACACTGGTCGCTTCATCCTGCGCCCAGATACTCGCACCACGCGCTTGAAGCGCTTTACAGCTAACACTACCATCCGCGCCCATGCCCGTTAGAATAATTCCAAGCATTCGATTTCCTACTGCACTACCCACGGTTGCAAAGGTGACGTCTACGCAAGGTTTATAGTTCTGCATAGGATCAGTTTCTTCCTCAACTCGCACCAGAAGCCGCCCTGCTCGCTTTTCAAGCTTCATCTGCTTACCACCCGGGGCTAACAAAGCAATACCTGGTTTAAGTGAATCACCATTTTTGGCTTCACGTACTTCAATTTTACACTGCTGATTAAGACGCGCTGCAAACGCTTCAGTAAACGTAGCGGGCATGTGCTGAACCAGCAAAACAGGTAAGGGGAAACTGGCAGGTAACTGGGTTAATACTTCCTGCAATGCAACCGGGCCGCCCGTAGAAGTTCCAATGGCGACCAGATCATAATCTGATGGTTTAAATGCTTTATTGCTTGTTCGGCGCGATGGTGACGCAGCCCTAGGGGCAACTGGTTGCCGCTGAGGTGCTGCAGGAGCTGATGAGGTTCTTGATGATGCAGGTGCAGATGCACTGGAACTCGTTGGTCTAAGTTTAGAGGGTGAGACTAATGCTTTTACGCGAGAACATAATATATTTCGGGCTTCTGCTTTATCATTTGATATATCATCAAAACGCTTAGGTAGAAAATCCGTTGCCCCGGCTTCCAGCGCATCCAGAGTTGCCTTGGCTCCATCATAAGTTAAAGATGAAAACATAATGATAGGAACAGCCCGCTGTTTCATAATTTCACGGGTAGCGTCTATACCATTCATTACCGGCATTTCTATATCCATGGTAATGACATCAGGTCGACAAGTTCTTGCTTTATCAATCGCGTCTTTGCCATCCTGGGCGGTTTCAACGACTTCAATTTGCGGATCGGAATTTAAAATTTCCGTTAATCGACGACGGAAAAAACCGGAATCATCGACGATTAGCACTCGTATTGCCATTTAAATTTCCTGAGATTATCTAAGCATATAAGAAGAGTATCTGATTACTGCTTAAGGATAAATATCTTATTTAATTGTATTTAATAATTTGCGCGAGCTTTCAATAAACTGGGCACATCAATAATTAAAGCAATGCCACCATCACCGGTAATCGTTGAACCCGCAAATTCTGCCAGATTCTGTAACATTTTACCCAGTGGTTTTATCACAACTTCTTCCTGACCAATAACAGAATCAGTTACCAGCCCTACCAGACGGTTACCCACAGATACGATAATAACCTGACCGACACCATCACCCGAGGTACATTCTTCACCGGGTTTCAACAACCAGTTAGATAAATAGAATAAAGGCACCGCTTTTTCACGCACCATAACCATTAACTGGCCATCAACTACATTCGTCTTGCGAGTTTCCAGTTCAAATATTTCATTTACATTCGCCAGTGACAGAGCAAATGTATGCTCACCCATAGCAATCATCAATGTTGGCAAAATAGCCAGTGTTAAAGGTACTTTAATACTGAGCGTTGTACCTTTACCTAAAACAGAATCAATATCCAGAGTACCATTTAACTGGGTTATACGTGTTTTAACCACGTCCATACCCACACCACGACCAGATATATCTGATATTTCTTCTTTAGTAGAGAAACCGGCCATAAAGATCAAATTAAAACATTCTTTATCATCCATACGGGCAGCGGCCTCTTCATCCATCAGGCCTTTTTCTACTACTTTAGTTCTTAATATTTCCGGATCCATACCTGCGCCATCATCTTCTATGGCTAATAAGATATGATCACCTTCCTGAGTCGCACTTAATATAACCGTGCCCACCCGTGGTTTACCTTTCTTTTCACGATCGCCGGGTAACTCAATACCATGATCTACCGCATTACGCACCAGATGCACTAATGGATCAGCCAGTGCTTCAACCAGATTTTTATCTAAATCGGTATCCTCACCCATCATTTCAAGTTTTATTTCTTTGTTGATTGAGCGGGATAAATCTCTTACAACTCGAGGGAAACGGCCAAAAACTTTTTTAATTGGCTGCATTCGAGTTTTCATTACCGATGTCTGTAAATCGGCAGTAACCATATCCAGATTAGTTATTGCATGAGTCAGCTTACCCTCCTGCATGGTGGAGCGAAGTGTTTGCAGGCGATTACGAACCAGCACCAGCTCACCTACCAGATTCATCATTTCATCAAGGCGCTCAGTATCGACACGAACCGAAGCTTCTGCTGCTGGTTTGGCCGGCGCTTTTGCTTTAGCGGGTTCTTTTTTAGGGGCAGGTGCCGCAGGTTTAGGTTTCTCCGCAGCTACTTCAGGTGTAGCCGCTTTTTCGGCAGGATTATCAGCCGTAGGCCCTTTACCTTTTCCATGCATTTGATCCAGAATGGCATCAAATTCATCATCAGTAATTAATTCATCACCAGCTGATTCTTTTGCTGGTTCATCTTTATTTTCTGCTGCGGGTGTATCTGCTGCAGTTGGCCCTTTACCTTTACCATGCATCTGATCCAGAATTGAATCAAATTCATCATCAGTCATTAAATCATCAGCCGTTTCTCCGGCATCAGATTTCGGTGCTTCTGCTGGTTTTTCGTCCTCAATCGGCTTGCCACCGCCGTGTTTACCTTTACCGTGAAGATCGTCTAATAACGATTCAAATTCATCATCGGTAATGTCAGAGCTATCCGAACCGGCATCCGCTACCTCTTCGGTTTTATCCTTTTCATCCATTGCATCAAGCAAGGCATCAAACTCATCATCTGTTATATCCTGATCAGCCTCATCCTGAGCCGGTGCAGCTTCCTCAACCGGAGCAGGAGCAGATGGTTCTGATACTGCCCCTCCAGGCTCACTATCACCAGGAACAGCATATACTTTTAAATCAGCAAGCAATTGCTCTGTTGCAGCAGTAGGATCATCTCCCTCCTGAATTTCTGCAAACATAATCTGTACCGCATCCAGCGCCTGCAATACACAGTCCATTAAGCCGGGGCTAACTTTACGTTCATCATTACGCAGTACATTAAATACATCTTCACAGACGTGACAGCAATCAACCATTGGATCTAACGCTAAAAAGCCCGCACCACCTTTAACGGTGTGAAAACCTCGAAACACAGCATTAAGCAAATCAGCATCTTCTGGAGACTCTTCCAGTTCTACCAGCTGTTCACTTAATAACTCAAGAATCTCACCAGCTTCAACCAGAAAGTCCTGAAGTATTTCATCATCTAGATCAATTGCCATTTATAGCCTTTGCTAATTTAAAATTTATTATCGCTAATTACTTAATTGTTCCGCTTACTACGCAGGTTTTTAACACCGAAATGAACCTGTAAAAGTAAGTTTAATAACCACCAGACTAGAAGCCCAGGCTTGCTAACAGGTCATCAACATCATCCTGACCCTTCATAACATCGTCCGAGGTTTCTTTACCTGGAACCTGTGGCCCATCAAGTTTCATTTCTTCTTCCTTCGCCGGCTCTTCCTTCGCTTGCGTTTCACCCTGTATTTTTATTAATTCAACCAGATTCGTTTCAATTTCATCTACCAGATTAATAACCTGACGAATAATTTGCCCTGTTAAATCCTGAAAATCCTGAGCCATTAGTATTTCGGTAAAACCGGAAAGCAATCTGGACATCATCACTTCTGATTCATCAAAGAAAGTTTCTACATCTTTCCCCATAGAACGAAGTTCATCCGCAGATAATTCACGCTTACGAAATTTCTGCCACTGTGCTTTTAAGACCCCGGCTTCTGTCGATAACTTTTCAGCTACCGGACTGCCCTCTTCGATAACTCCCATAGCCGTATTAGCCGCTTTTTCTGTCATTGTAATGACATATTCAAGGCGGTCTTTAGCATCAGGGATATCCGTTTCTGCAAGATCTGAAATACGTGAATCCATTCGGAACTTCATTATAGAATCATGAATATCCCGGGTCATTTTACCCAGTTCCTGAAACAGCTGATTATCTTTAAAAGTGTTTATTTCATCAATCTGGGTTTCGAGCTGCTCATCGCTGGTTTCAGGTGATTCAAGGCTTGCAATCAACTCCTGAGCTTTTTCCAGCAGAAGGTCTCGATTAATAGGCGTTACTTCCATAAAAATTCCTAACCTTCTAAGATGCGTTATCTATACGTTCAAATATTTTATCAATCTTTTCCTTGAGCGTTTGAGCTGTAAAGGGTTTAACGATATAACCATTCACCCCTTCTTGCGCAGCCAGTACAATCTGCTCTTTTTTAGCTTCAGCTGTCACCATTAATACAGGAAGTGTTTTCAATCTTTCATCTGCGCGTACAGCGCGTAACAGATCAATACCTGTCATACCCGGCATATTCCAGTCGGTGACCAGAAAGTCAAAATTACCCGACTGCAACTTGGGAAGCCCGGTATTACCATCATCCGCTTCTTCTGTATTGTTAAAGCCCAGATCTCTAAGCAGATTTTTAATTATTCGCCGCATTGTGGAGAAATCGTCCACAATAAGGATTTTCATATTTTTATCCAAGGCGGATACCCTCAGTGTCTATAGTTTATGTTTACATTGATTCTGGCAGACATTTGAGTTTTTTCCAGTCTGAATTGAAAAAAACTCACTGCAACCAATGACTTATTTACTGTTATTCTATAACTCCATAATGATCAGAAGAATTTTACTAATCCTGATCTATTTTGTAATCATGCAATCCAGTCGCCCATTTTACTACGTATATTTTTAAGTGCCTGACTATGTATCTGGCATACCCTTGATTCCGATATCTCCAGCACCAGGCCTATTTCTTTTAAATTTAATTCTTCATTATAATATAACGACATCACCATTTGTTCCCGCTCGGCAAGTGTCGCAATGACTTCAGCAAGATTTTTTTTAAAACTACTATCCTGCAATATTTCAAATGGCTCACTCTGTGATGACTTAAGTCGACTTTGTTGACCTGGATCATCATCCGTCTGGTCCAGACTAAATATCTGCGCATTTGAACTATCACGCCTGATAGTATGATAATCATCCAGCGAAATTTCCAGCCTGTCAGCAACTTCCTGATCTTTTGCATCACGACCGGTTTCATTTTCTATATCATGGACGGCTTCTCGTACCTGCCGCATTTTTCTGTGTAAGGAACGGGGCGACCAGTCAGCATGACGTACATCATCTAACATAGCACCACGCACACGAATGCCCGCATAGGTTTCAAAACTGGCACCCTGAGAAGGATCGTAATTTTTTGCTGCTTCAATCAGACCGATCATGCCGGACTGAATTAAATCATCCACCTGAACACTGGAAGGTAACCGGGCAACCAGATGATAAGCAATACGCTTTACCAACCCAACGTGCTCAATAATTCGCTGATCACGCTGATCTTTCTGAACCTCTGTATACATGGTATTTGCCGCATTCATTAACAAAGTATAGTCAACTCCTGCTAACCAGCTGCACTAAATTTAATCAGTCTTTCTACAAAAAACTCCAGATGCCCAGAGGCACTTTCAGGAACCGGCCAGGCCATGGCTACTTTAGCCAGCTTTCTGAAAGCCAGCGAAGAGGGGCTCTGCGGATATGACTGCAATACTGCTTTCTGTTTTTTTACTGATTTGACCAGATACTCATCATAAGGAACCGCACCCATAAAGTTTAACGTAACATCAAGATAATAATCGGTTACTCGAATTAACTTTTTAAAGAGCTTAGCCCCTTCCTGCGGATCACGAACTGAGTTGGCCAGTATATTGAATTTATGGACACCATGATCTTCTGACATCACTTTAATCAGGGCATACGCATCCGTTAGAGATGTAGGTTCATTACATACCACAACAAGCACTTCATTCGCTGCTTTTACAAAACTCACTACACCATCAGAAATGCCTGCAGCTGTATCCACTACCAGAACATCCACCGGCATACTTAAATCACTAAATGCTCTAATCACACCCGCATGTTGCCCGGGGCTTAATTCGGACATCATTTGCATGCCTGATGCTGCAGGAATAATATTCAAACCTTCAGGGCCTTTAACAACAACTTCTTCAAGCGTTCGTTCGCCCGAGATAACATGAGATAAATTATATTCAGCACGTAAGCCTAACAATAAATCTACATTTGCCAGACCTAAATCCGCATCCAGCAGTAATACATTTTGCCCTGCTGCGACCATAGCAAGTGACAAATTCACTGAGACATTGGTTTTACCAACCCCTCCTTTGCCACTGCTTACCGCAATTACCTGTACTGGTTTTGTTGACGCCATTCGTCTTATGCCTGCTGCCTGGTCAATCATTAAATAATATGTCTTTAATCTTAAATCGTTAATTTATAAAGGAGCATGGCCTATCGCGTTAGTAAACGCAACAGCCATAAACTCATCATCAATACTTTGTTTATAGCGCTTAGAATGAGCAAGCGTATCATCAACTAATTCTCGTGCCCGCGCTGGTTCTATGTCCTCAGGTACTTTCTGTCCATTACTTACATAAGCGACAGGAAGTCGATGTTTTATAATGGCACTTAATACCCCACCTAAACTGGCTGCTTCATCCAGTTTAGTCAAAATGCAACCCGCCGGACTGGCTTTTTTAAATGCACTTATCACCTCATCCAGTGTGGATATCTGTGCATTTGCCGATAATACAAGATAAGGTTTGATCATAGATGACGGGTGACTTAAATGTGCCAGTTGCTGACTAATATCAATATCACGCTGACTCATGCCTGCGGTATCAATCAGAATTAGTTTCTTATCGTGTAATTTGTGTAATAACTGCTGTAACTCCTGAGCATCATTGGCGGAATGCACCGGTACACCAAGCAAACGACCGTATGTCACTAATTGCTCATGCGCCCCTATTCTATATGTATCAGTACTAATTAATGCCACATGACGTTGCCCGTGTTGCATAGCAAAACGTGCCGCCAGTTTAGCTATGGTTGTGGTTTTACCCACACCTGTTGGGCCAACCATCGCAAAGACGCCCCCCTGATTTAAAATATCATCACCTGCTATCGGTATCTGATGAACCAGTTGCTTTAATGCCGCTTGCATTGCCTGTTCCACATCAATCGAATCATCCAGCCCTTTGGCCAGATATTTACATACGTCCTGACTTAAACCCATTTCAGTTAAACGTTTATACAATGAAACGCGTAATGGGTGTCTGGTAGCCATTTCTTTCCATTCACCCAATACGTGTTGATTTTCAATCATTGCACGCAGTGATTTTAATTCATCACGCATCTCCACCATACTATCAGTGAAAGGAGGCTGCATCTGTACTGGAGGCTGATACAAACCGGCTGCCTGATGAGCTGTATCTTCAGTAAGTTCTGCAACTGCCTCAGTTGTAACGACCTCTTCTACAGGTGCAACTTGCTGGGCAGGTGCCTGCTGTTCAGCAAGCTCACTTATGTGATTAATTGTATCAGGTGCATCAACCGAGTTGAGTTCACTTTGCTGTATTTCTCTTTCAGCTGCAGCTCGCTCATAATAAGCCGCTGCACTATTCGGTTTACTTTCAATCAGCGTTTGATCCAGCGCTTTATTAATTAGACTTTCATCGTAATCACGGGCCGCAAGTATTTCAATTTTTCCATCAACAACCCTGTTAGATAAAATAACAGCATCAGATCCAATTTCTGCTTTTACCAGTCGCATTGCAGTTCGCATATCGTCTGCAACAAATCGTTTTACCTGCATGTTAATTCTCCAACTATTTTATTCTTTTCAATTAACTGACGATTAAGTATCGTTAGTTTTTTCAAATTATTAATCAGCACCAACAGATGCCACTACTTTGATATTTTTATTATCGGGAATTTCGCTATAAGACAAAACATTCAGACCCGCGATAGAATGTTTTACAAGTTGTGATAACCATAAACGTAATGGTGGTGCCACAACTAAAATTGCTGGCTGGTTTGCCATTTCCTGCTGCTCAGCCACCTGCTCAAGTGACTTGAACATTCTTTCAGTTAAACCTGGCTCTACGCCAATTGAACCTTCTGAGGCATTTTGAGCTGACTGCATTAATAACTGCTCAAGCGATGGCTCTAATGTAATAACAGGAAGATCATGTTCCATGCCATTTATTTTTTGAATAATGGATCGACCTAATGCAATTCGAACAATTGCTGTCAGCTCAACTGGATTTTGTGTAAACGCACCATTTTCAGCTAATACTTCTGCAATCGTGCGGATATCTCGAACAGAAACTCCTTCACTTAATAAATTCTGCATCACTTTAACAACCACACTAAGTGGTAGTAATTTAGGCACAAGATCTTCTACCAGCTTAGGTGATTTTAATGCCAGATTATCCAGTAGTTGCTGCACTTCTTCATGACCTAATAATTCCTGAGCATTATCATGGAGTATCTGGTTTAAATGCGTTGCAACAACAGTCGTTGCATCCACTACGGTATAACCCAGAGTTTGTGCATGATCTCGCATACCCGACTCTACCCAGACAGCATCTAAACCATATGCAGGATCTTTACCTGGCATTCCCTGAAGCTGGCCATAAACCTGCCCGGGATTAATCGCCATTTCCCGATCAGGGTGAACTGAACTTTCACCGACAGGAACGCCATTTAAAGTAATACGATATGCGTTTGGACTTAAATCTAAATTGTCACGGATATGTACTGAATGAATAAGGAAACCCAGTTCCTGAGATAATTTTTTGCGTACACCTTTAATGCGATTTAATAACTGTCCATTCTGATTACTATCAACCATAGGAATCAAACCGTAACCTACTTCAAGACCAATTAAATCTACAGGCTGCACATCATCCCATGATAATTCTTTCTGTTCTGGTGCAACCTCAGGCTTTTCTTCTACCTGAACTCGTTGCTGCAATTCTTCTTCCTGTTTATTTTTATCCATCCATTTTGCTGTCATAACTAAAACACCAGCTATGCTTAAAAAGGCAAAGTTTGGCATGCCTGGAATTGAACCCATAATGCCAACAATTCCTGCCGTTACCCATAACACCTTAGTGTTTGAAAACATCTGTTGTTTAACTTTTGTACCCAGATCCTGTCGATTCGAATCACGGGTAATAATGATTGCGGTTGCACTTGAGAGTAACAACGATGGAATTTGTGCAACCAGACCATCACCAATTGTTAATAGCGTATAATTTCTAACCGCATCTGAAAGTGCCATATCATGCTGACCAACACCAATTGCAAAGCCGCCCACAATATTAATGATTAAAATTAAAATGCCTGCTACTGCATCTCCTCGAACAAACTTACTGGCACCATCCATCGAACCATAAAAATCGGCTTCTGCAGCGATTTCTTCACGACGACTTTTTGCCTGTTCCTGATCAATAATACCTGAGTTTAAATCCGCATCGATAGCCATTTGCTTACCGGGCATCGCATCTAAAGTGAATCGTGCACTTACTTCTGAAACTCGACCTGCGCCTTTAGTAACCACTACAAAATTAATAATAACCAGAATGGCAAATACAACTAAACCTACTGCATAATTACCACCGATTACAAATTCACCAAAAGATTCTATTACCTGACCTGCAGCACCGGTACCAGTATGACCTTCCAGTAATACAACTCGTGTAGAGGCCACATTCAAGGCCAGTCTAAATAAAGTTGCAACAAGAATAATCGTCGGGAAAATAACAAAATCTAAAGGTCGCTGCGCATAAACACTCACCAGCACAATCACAATTGAAAGACATATATTAAGTGTGAAAAATAAATCCAGCGCGATGGGAGGCAAAGGTATAATCAACATACCCAGTAATGCAATGACGGCAATCGGAGCCATTAACCCCTGACGCCACATATTTTGAATATTATTTACGACTGCTTCCATCTTCTTTCACTCTTTTGTTACGCTTTTCGAGTTCTATTTACCCACTCGATTGACTGAAAACATTAACTACAGCACACCCGGCTTACGGTTCAAGCGGAGCATCCCCGGGCATATTTACAAACTTTTCAAATTCTTCCGGTATCTCCGTCTCAGGTCGTGACGGTTTTTCGCCGCCATTTTTTTGTACATCCCGTAACTGGAATACGTATGCCAGTACCTGAGCGACCGCTACGTAGAGACCATGGGGTATTTCTCTGCCTATATCAGTAGTGTGATACAAGGCCCGTGCCAAAGGTGGTGATTCGAGCAATAAAATTTCATTTGCACTGGCAACCCTTCGAATATTGGCTGCCACAAGATCAGCCCCTTTCGCCAGCACAAGGGGCGCTCGCATGTTTTCAGGGTCATATTTCAGAGCCACTGCAAAGTGAGTCGGGTTAGTGATTACCACATCTGCATCCGGCACCGAATCCATCATCCGGGCTTCAGCCATCTCACGTTGGGTCTGACGAATTTTTGCTTTAACTTCCGGTTTACCTTCCGTGTCTTTCATCTCATCCTTGACTTCCTGCAAGGTCATCTTCATCTGTTTTTTGTGATCCCAGATCTGAAAAGGCACATCAATCGCTGAAATAATCATCAATGCAATGGTCACCAGTAAAAATGCCCATGTCACCAGCTCACCAGCCTTAACCAGCGCAGGCTTCATCGGCATATTTCCCAGCTCAAGGTAATCACTCATATTGAGTCGGATCACAATCAGTGCGACAGCCGCAACCAGAATGAACTTGCCCATGGTTTTAATTAATTCGACTAAACCTTTAACCGAAAATATTTTTTTCATGCCTTTAATTGGGTCTAGTTTGCTCAGTTTCGGTGTAATGGTTTCAAAACTAAATGCCCAGCCACCAATACTGATAGGTGCAAACAAGGCGCCTACAAACATCAATGCAAAAAATGGTACCAGTAACCAGACACCATCAAGAATGGCAGCATAAAACCAGCGCACCACACCACGCGGGTCAAAAATATCTTCCCGGGCTGGCTGTAAATTACGGCTCATTATTTCACTCAGATCAGACACCATTACATGCCCTATCATGATTAGAGCTGTTGCTGCCAGAGCAATAATAACCATGGTATTAAAGTCACGGGAACGGGCTATCTGGCCTTTCTTTTTGGCATCTTCTATTTTTTTCTGGGTGGGTTCTTCGGAGCGTTCCTGCCCTGACTCTGACTCAGCCATTAACGCATCTCCATAATTTCAGTAATAGACTCAAAACTATCCATTAACATTTGTGTAAATAGAGAAAAGACACTTGGCAAAGTTGCAGCCAGGAATATAAAGCCCAGTAATATCATTAAAGGAAAACCTACGGCAAAAATATTAAGCTGAGGTGCTGCACGGGTGATAACCCCCATTGAAATATTAACAACCAATAATGCAGTTACCGCAGGCAATGCAACCATCAAACCACCAACAAACATCTGACTGGCCCAGTTTGCTACCGCTTTCATAGCCGGCAATGACAAGCCTGTTTCAGCAATGGGTAATATTTCAAAACTACGCACCATTAGTTGAATAAGTAAAAGATGACCATTTAAAATAACAAAAAGTAAGGTAGCCATAACGACAAAAAACTGGGATATAACAGGAACCTGCACACCATTTGCAGGGTCTACCATTCGTGCAAAACCTAAACCCATTCCATTTGCAATAGCCTCACCCGCTATAACTAACGACTGAAATACCATTTGAATAATAAGGCCGGTGGCGACACCAATTAGAATCTGGTGAAATAAAATACCTGCAGCTGAAAATGAAATCGGGTCTACTGCAGGAACCTGAGGAATTAAAGGAACCGTTAAAAAACTAACAGCCACTGCCATCGTAATACGAATACGCACAGGCATCATACGAGCACCGAACACAGGAGCTGCCATCATCATTGCGCCTATACGCACAAAAGGCCAGAAAAAACTTCCTAGCCAGATTGCAATTTGTTCCGTGGTGAGCACTAACATAAGCTAACCCAGTTTTGAGGGGATTTCACTTATAAGAGTATGGGTAAAATCTACAATGGTACTGAGCATATAAGGGCCAAATATTAGTAAAGCCACAACCAGAATGCCCAGTTTAGGAATAAAACTCAACGTCATTTCATTGATCTGAGTTGCAGCCTGAAACATACCTACAAGCAAACCCACCGTTAATGCTGACAGCAACAAAGGCGCTGCAAGACTTATTGCAACCCATAAAGTCTGACTTGCTAGCTGCATTACCATATCTTGAGTCATATTTACTCCCGACGTTTTTTTGACTAAAACCTACTATTAGGAGATAGGTTGCAGGATAGGTGCCAAGCTTGATGGATGAGTTAGGATCAATGCTAATAAAGCAATTTATAATTACGGCTATTAGCAATAAGTAGATATAAATCGGACTAAATTACTGATGAATGTAAACGCTGCTGTGAAACATTCCCCTCGGGGACAGAGCATCTTTCCAGCTCTGTCCCCTTAAGCCATACCACCAGGAGCTGACAGTATAGAGAGCCAACGCGATAATACTCTTGATGGCATCAGCAAGGGGACGGAGCACAAAAAGCGCGGTCCATCCCCAGTGAATATGAGTATTAACTGAGCAAAAAAACAATCTGTAAATCAAACTGAATGTATGTCTGTTTCAGGGCAATTGCAAGCATTCCATTTATCACACAGACAATATATCAATCATTTTAGATCTATATTTTTTCGCCTCAACAGAATCGCTTCCGAGTGATTTGAGCAACAACACCATGGTTTTGGCAGGAAGATTATCCTGATACGTTGCATCCATTTTTAACATTTCTAATAACTGATCCAGTGCATCTGTCAGATGATTATTTAATGCGTCCATGGCAACTAACTGGTATATCAAATCAAGGTTATTATTATCCGATTTGATATCAGCATTTAACTGATCAATATCTTTAACCTTAGCAGCGGCCACCTGAAGTTTGGAATGCGTTAAAAGGCTAATCATCTCTTCATTATTTTTCACAACCGAGGACTGGGTTTTAATATATTGTTCCATCTCTTCAAAACGCGACTCGCGGTACATTAGTTTAATAATAGAAGTGGCTATTCGTGGATTTTCAGGATCAGATAACTGCAATTTTTTTAACTCTTCAATTGCCTCATCCGGTTTATTGTCATTATACATTCTGACAGATTCAACCAGTAAGGTATCAGATGATCTGGGCAAATGACGGGACAATAAGTTACGGATACTGCGTTCTGATTCAGCACCATGCATTACATCAACTACTTGCTGATTATGAAATATTTGCAATGTGGGCACACTTACAATACCCAGCTCCTGTTGTGCAAATGATTTATATTTATCTGTATTTACATTTACGAGTAAAAAGCGCCCTTCGTACTCTTTAACCAGAAATTCAAGCGTTGGCCAGAGTTTCATACATGGGCCTGCATTTTGACTCCAGTAATTTACCATTACAGGACCTCGAACAGAATTTCCTAACACCAGTTCATTAAAATTTTCAGGAGTTGCATCAAAGATGAAGTTATTTGTCATTAGTCATTAGTCATTAGTCGTTAGTCGTTAGTCGTTAGTCGTTAGTCAAAAGATTATTTTTCTATTATTGCTGCTTGTTGAATTTTATCCAGCCTTATTTTATCTGTTATTTTAGAATCAACAATTAAATATTCCGCTTTATTTATTATCTGTAATTTCTGAGGAATTAAACTCTCAGATTGAATCATCCCCTGCTCTGTCATCCACTTTACCCTCAGCCTTTTATTATGCATTATGGCAATTTCATAAATATCATAATCTGCACATGCTATTGGTATATATGGCTTATCAGGCATTTTCTATCTCAGTTAGAAGCACAATATGAGTTTAACCTAAGAATAACATTAATATTCCACACCAATCACGAGCTCAAGCTAACGTCAATACTGATATTTAAGGTTATTTGATTATAATCAAATAGATAGAGAGCACGACACAATACCTGCAAAAGCCTTATACTTACGACTTACGACTTACGACTTACGACTTACGACTTACGATTAAAAATGAGCGACTACGAAAACCGATTCGGCGGCATATCCCGCCTCTATGGCCAGCAGGCTTTTAATATTCTCCAACATTCACACTTCTGCGTAATCGGAATAGGGGGTGTCGGGTCCTGGGCAGCTGAATCTCTTGCACGTACAGGTATAGGGCAAATCACGTTAATTGACCATGATGATATTGCAGCCAGCAATATTAACCGCCAAATACATTCATTAAGTAATACGATTAATGAGTCAAAAGTTGAAACAATGGCATCAAGAATCAAACAAATCAATCCTGAATGTAAGGTCAATATTATTGATGATTTTATTACAAAGACAAACTGTCAAAAATACCTACAACAAAATTATGATTATGTAATTGACGCTATCGATAGCATTATATTTAAGTGCGCTATTATTTATTATTGTAAACGCAACAAAATCCCCATTATCACAACAGGTGGTGCAGGTGGCTTAACCGACCCCACCATGATCACGATTTCTGATTTATCTAAAACATGGAATGATCCGCTGGCCGCAAAAGTCCGCTCCGAATTACGATATCATTACAATTACACCAGAAACCCAAAACGTCTATTTGGTATCAAATGTGTTTATTCGACTCAACAACAACAATATCCTAAAGATGACGGGGGGGTTGATTACGCAAAACCGGGGGTTAAAGGGGTACATCTGGATTGTGAACTTGGTTTTGGTTCTTCTACACACGTTACAGCAACATTTGGTTTTATTGCTGCCGCAAAAGCTATCGAGGATCACCTAAAAAAGAAAACTGCAAAATCATAAAAATTATGGAATGTATTAAATTTAAGCAAATGACCTTAAAGCACTACCCGTTCGAAGTATTAATTAGCCATATATAATCAAATCACTGTGATTAACTTCACACACTTCAAATATCACAATTATCACAAGAACTATAGTCTATATTACATATCATACAGTTATCTTATCGCTTGTAGTTATGATTTCTCAATCAATAGAGATGCATAAAATTAAGAAAAACCACTAATAAATAATATTTTAAAGGGTATATTTATGTGCAGTAATAATGGTTGCAACAGTCAACGTCGTCATTTTCTAATTAAATCTTTAACTGGAGGGGCTTTAGCAGCAACTTCTACAATGTTGCCACTATCTGCATGGTCATTAAGCAACATACCTAAAGACCTATTACCGGGAAAGTCTGTTTTTGATTTTCGCGGCGATGTCAAAGTAGATGGCCACAAAGTAAACCCGTTTACATTTGTTACCAGCAAATCCACTATTGAAACGGGAAGAAACAGCCATATTATTTTTGCTGTTGGCGAAGATGCATTTGTATTACGAAGTGACAGCAAAATGGAATTAACAGGTGATATTGATTTTTTATCCGGAATTCGCATTATTAGTGGCAAATTGCTTTCCGTATTTGGAAAAAGACCCGAAAAAAAACAACTTACGCTTAATACACAAACAGCAACAATAGGCATTCGGGGTACAGGGGTATACATAGAAGCCGAAGAAGAAAAAACATATGCCTGTTGCTGTTATGGTTCTATTGAAACAAGTGCTACAAGTACAGATGAAACTGAAACCGTAGTATCAACTCATCATGCGCCCAAATATATTTACAAAGAACCTCAGAATGGTAAATGCATCATCGAAACTGGGATGTTAAATCATACCGATGTTGAGCTGGCATTATTAGAGGCTCTGGTAAAACGCAAAGTACCTGAGAGCTTTTTTTAAATTACTACAACTTTCCATTCATCATTTAGTTAAAACACAGTATAAGGAAATACATGAAGTCTATTCTTACAATATTTTTATTTTCCTGCGTTATATTATCATGCTCATCAGGTAAGAACATGACATCAGGGGAAAGAAGTGATTATAATTACAGACAAATTCAATTCCACGAAAGACACTCTAAAGAGTTAGAAGAAATGGGAATGGATACCTCTTCTGAAATTCATTATGAGCGGGCTCAAGCTATAAGAAAAGAAGAAAACAAAAATACTGACTCATTTTTTATTAATCTATTCGAAGCGTTATTTTTCTAACCACGAATAACCTCAAGTAACACCTTCACCCCCATAAAGATAAGCCGAGATTTCCTCTTCGTTTCGGGCACTTAATTAAATCCTGTTAAAACATCAACAAAAGACTTATATAGGTTTCACTTAAATCATCTATTGTGACAATATCTGTAGAACCTGTTATTTCTGTTTCTATACTAGTTGGGCGCAAACGATAACCGGCCTCCAGCATTAAATTATTATTAATAAAAACAATACCACCAAGCTGAACACCATAAACAGCACCAAGCGCACCATCACTTGCACTTGAATCACTAAATGTTTGTAACGCACCACCTAATGCAGCTCCGCCAAAAAAACTTATTTGTGGGCTTACCGGAACGAGATAATCAGCAGAAAAAATCAGCTCTGTTATATCAAATGTATCGTAAGTAACATAACTCAATGTACTATTAAATCGATATTTCTTTTTATAATACTTATCAAGATACAAACCTAAACCACTACCACTGTCTGAGAAAGACCCCGCATTGGTTCCAGTCACTTCGATATCAACATTTTGATTGATAAAAGCGATACCAAAGATAGTATTATCAAAAAAGCCTTCTGCATTGGCTTTTGTAGATAACAACAAGATAAAGAATATGGCACATATATTTTTCATTTTTATTCCAGCTATATTAATTATTATTATTTGCTGTCAACTATACACTTTGTTTTTCAGAGTATAGACCAAGGATTAAATATAATACTTTTCTTAACAGCTTTAATCCTGTTTATATACCACAAAAAGACTAAGTCTCTTTTATCAGAATATTAGCATACAAATCTATATTAAATTTTTGCTATCAGGTTGATAAAGAAGCCTTTACTATCATAATCCAGATCCGTTAAGTCATCAGAAAAATCAGTAAAATTATATCCTACGCCAAACTTAATGTTTTTACCAATATGACGATAAACACCAAATAAAGAACCCGATTTTCTATCTTCTGCATCTGGCAAATCCAATAGACGTGCCTCCATCAATACATCCCAACGATGCACAAAATGCCAGTCCGCTCTTACAACATATAAACTGGCTGTACTATCAAAAAATTCCGGATTATCTCGACCCTGAGCAACCTGACCTAAACGATATGCGTATTTACCACCAAGACTCCAGCGGCGATTTAAGTCATATATAGTATCTACAGCAAAAATATTTGTTTTCTGTAAAAAGTCAGTGGCACCAACACCGACCAGTTCCTGACTGGAAGACGGTACATTGAAGAAATAGGTATATTTAAATAATGTATTCCAGCGATCATTACGTATTGGTCTATAACCATAACCGATAATGTATTCTTTAAACTCTCCATCATAAAAATCACCTTCAGAGCTTTCGCTATCAGAATAATTCAGCTTTCCAATAAAGCGCCAGTCCGGATTAATCTGATAACGGAAGGTATTTTTAAACAGCCATGTTTTCTGTTCAGTTTCGGTTAAATCTGCATTTTCTAACGCATCATCACGATACTCAACTGCACCTGTGTACTTTATTGCATTATGCTCATAACCCAACACAAAACCTAGAGCCAGTCGATCAGTCTCAGCTGCTGTTTGTTGATCTTTTAAGGTACCCGCTTCTGCACTTACACCGTATGTCCATCGGTCATTAGGAGCAATATCGACACCCATCGCATGGGTTAGACCGGTTGGCACATCACCATGAGAGTAACGCTCTTCACCATAAACACTCGTCGTATCACTATATCGACTACGGAAACCTGTTGCCATATTACCCTTACGCGCACGTACACCGGTATCAGATCGTTCATTATCCAGTGCATAACTCATATATACATTTGTTCGATCACTAACAAGGTAATCTGTGCCTACACGTGCACCGGTACCCGTATCACCTGCAGATAATTCACCTTCAACATTAAATCGATCTGTCACTCGTACAGTGGCGCCAGTCCCAACACGGCTATTTTCATCTCGATTACCCGTGGCATTTGCAGTCCCCTGAACGAAACCATAAGCTGTCCAGTTTTCTAATGAGTTATAAGTTGCATCAACCGCAATATCCGTACGATTACCCTGCTTTTGAGTGGCTGCAATATTAGTTGAATTATCTTCACGAGTATCAATGCGAACGCCACTGCTTATTTCCCAGTTTGGATTCAACCTGTAACTAACATTCACATCTGCATTTTCTGTTTTAAGGGATAAATCCTGATCTTTAACATCCGCTTTTACATTCAAATTAATACTCTCAGTTAATGGCATATTTAAAGTACCACCAAACTGCTGAATATCGTTGGCCGTTAACTGACCAGGTGCAGAGTACCCAGCTTCTCTTTCCTGCACATAAAAATTAGCATTACCTCGCAAACCTTCAATCGCATCTGTTAAGCGTAAATTAGAGTCAATTCTGTATGCACTAGCTTTACTACCAACGGTTAGGCCTGTATCGAGTTCATTAAAATTAAAACCACCATCACTAGAACCAAGCGACTCACTACCAGCACCTTCTGTTTCAGCTGCTTCGAATTTCAACCAGGTACCCGCATTTTTACGGATGGTAATATCAATTGCATTTAAAGTACTTTCTTCAACCTCTTCTTCCTGTGAGCTAATGGTTGCACCAATTTTAACGCTATCATTAATCCAGTAATGAGCTCGACCACCTATAGCAACATCATCTAGCTCCTGAAATCCGGGAGAATATTCATAACGAACAACCAGAAATACCGGGTTACCACTTAAAGAACCATTATCAACGATAAGACTATCAGTGGCTGTTGATGACAGTGGCTGACTTAATAACACTCGACCCTGAATATAATCAATATCATAATCAAGTGCGGGTATCAGTTGTTTTACACCCAGTACAATTCCGGAGTCTTTATCACGCACTTCAACTCGAATTCGATCAGACCCACCCATGATATCGAGATGACGCAAGAAATATAATGAACCACCGGTTCCCCTGAACTCATCACGCCCACCAATCGTACCGGGCTCTGCTGCAAAACCATCAACAATAAACTTTTTCTCTCCAAATGCCGTTACGTCCTTACTCTCATAATGTCCATTTACACCATATAAACCACGATCAATGTGCGCAAGATCCGTATCAACATACTCGGTCAGGAAGTTACCCCATAAGGCATAATCTGACTGACGTTGTACTTTTACAAAAAACTTACCCGAGGTTGGTGCATTCTCAACAACCGTACTATCATCACCAAAAGTAGGATAAAAATAATCCGGGTCTATTCTGCGGAACAGAGCATCAGGTGTTTTTTCCATAAAGTTACTGAATATTTCATCAATCGGACCTTCACCAGTATCTGCACTCGCAGTTAACTGCCAGCCTTCTCCAAACTTACCATCCACATAAAAAGCCAGATAACCATCCGTATTTAATTCATTCTCATAATGCGTTGTATCTTGTGTAACTATATTTGCTGGCCCGGTTGTATTATCTTTTGCCAGTGTCACATCAGCGATACCAACATAAAACCAGTCACTTTTCTTTAGTTCAAGTTCTCGTAAAAATAATTCACCATTACCTTCTTTATCAAGCACCGCGACTTCGACAGTATGTAAACCAGGACGGAAAATTTCATCATTTACAAAATCGCCATCCTCATTAACAGGTAATTTTCTTCCTGCTAACCAGACCGTGTGATCCTTTGGAATATTATCTCCATTAACCGTAACGGTACCACCCTGCAATGGAATGGTCTGTCTATGCAAATGAGTTTCGCCATAACCAACCAGTAATTCATTATCGACATCTACGGGTTCAGCATTATCTAATGCCTGTAAATTTTCAAGCAACCATAAAGGTAACGCTTTTGTTTCATCGTAATTATTTTTACCGTCATACACGCGTAATAAATATTTTAATTTTTTAGTAGGACCTTCAAATTCATCAAATGTTGCTAGCCATTCTGCATTGCCATGTTCATCAACAGGAATAACAATCAATGCCGCATCTCGTGTAGATTGTTCTTCTTCAAAAATTCTTATTTCAGATTTAACTATATAATCCTGATAGTTACTGTAAGACTTAAAGTAAACTTTATTTTCCTGCTCTTCTGTTTCTTCAATATCTTGATATCGAACACTATTAGGCCAGGCCGTTATATTTAATCTGGGCTGTAATTTTAAATTATCAAATTTAAACTGAATTTCTGCATCTTCTAACGCAACATCAGTACAACGTTGTAAATCAGCAATATTTTTATATGGATCATGAATCGGTTCACCATCAACTGAAATACGCATTAAATTTAATGCATACGGCGTTTGCGCAACGGCTTCCCGATTAATACGCGTTATATCCAGACCTTCATCTTCTTCCAGAATAGCCAGTTCGTCATAAACAATTTGTACTTCAACACGTGAACTATCAAACTGAACAAAACCTGTGCTGACTACATCTTTAGAATGTACAAAACCACGCCCTTCAAACTCAACCTGCTCATCAGATAAATCAAGTTGTGTTTTAATTGTATCCATTACTTTACGAGCACGTGCTGTTGATAAACCGATATCATCACCATACACCATGGCTGTACGTCTAGATAAACGTTGATTATCTGTGTAACCAATAAAACTCAACCTTACATTTGAGCGATCGGTTATCTCCCCCATTAACTGTTTCAGACGATTTGTATACGCTGGTGAAATAATCGGTTCACCCTGTTGCAGACGAATAGACTTAATCGGACCGGTTGGTGGATCATAGTTCAGGGTAATTGTTTCAGATGCGGCTTTTTCAGGACAGGCCTGTGCCTCAGCCGTAAAATTCTGGAACGGATCATCATGCCAGAATTCAACTTCAACTCTACGATTTAAAGAACGACCTTTTTCAGTATCATTAGATGCAACCGGTCGTGTTTCACCTTTTCCATCACTGCCCACTGCTGTATTGGGTAGACCGAGCACATCGGCAATACCCAATGCAACACGTCTTGCACGTGCTTTTGATAAAGCAACATGTTTCCCATAAATACGTAACTGACGATCAGTTAACGGCAGGTTATCTGTATGGCCAACAAAACGAACCAGCACATTCTCTTTATCACGCAGATTTTGTAATACTTCTTTAATCTCACGTATAAAGTCTTCAGGTATTTCAGACTGCCCTTCTCCCAGACGTAAAGGGGAAACCAGATTTCGCAAACGTGCACGTTTTGCGTTACCTTCTTTATAACGCAATTTACATACTGTTTCTTTTCGGCAAACTTTAATACGATTGAGCTTTGGTGCTTCTACCACCACTTCTTTTTCTATCACGTATTCTTTAATTTCGTCATACCAGATCTGTACTTCTACGCGTCTATTTTTTGCTTTTCCCGCTGCCGTGTTATTACTTGCAATAGGCTGTGAAGAACCCACACCATCATATGAAACAGATTCAGGTGGTAAATCTAATACTCTTTGGAAAAATTCAGCAGTTGTTTCAGCACGTGCCCGTGAAAGACCAATATTATCGCCATACTTTGCTTTTGACGTAATACCTAATGCATCATTGTCACTATGACCAACAAAATGTACCCGTACGTTGGCACGGCTTTTCATTGTATCCAGAAGCTGTTTTAATTTATTAACAAACTGATCAGGTATAACTTCCTGACCTGAGCTAAAAGAAATAGGCTCTATCGCATTCTCAAGTTTAAATGTTTTCGCATCTTTCTCTAAAACTTTCTGAATTTCAATTCGATCTTCTTCTTTCGGGCGGAAGAAGGTTTCATCCTGTATCCATAAGTTAAATACAGCTGCAGGCGGCAAATGCTGTTCGGTATTTTCTCCAACATCATGTGACTCCAGTGTTAATGGCTGTTCTTCTACCTGACCTTCCGGACTTTGATTAAATTCCAGCAAATCCTGCCAGCTGGTTTCTGCATTAACTGATGAACACATCATCAACATAACCACAGATAGACCTGTTAGTTTGAGAGACAGATTATTCATCAAATGCCCCCCTGTTTACCGGTCCACCTTTACGCCAGAAAACTTCTGTTTCGATCATTAACTGATAACAGCAATTTAGATCTTCCCAACGTTTTTCAATTTCTTCTTTAACTGCATTTAATCGATCATTTACTTCTGACTCTGTTTCATTTTCAGCTAGATATGACAAGCGTAATAATGATGGATCTTTGGCAAGCTCGGTAATTAATATATCTAACCTTGGCAGCCACTGTGGTCGCATTTCAGTGCTATTTTCTTCAAATACAGCGTCTGCCATATCAAGACGAACAACGCGATGTATTGCCGCACCAAAATTGATTTTCACCATCTTACCGCGAGTAGCGCGAACCACACGTGGGTTTTCAGTCGTTAACCTGTAGCCGCTTGGTAAGCTACGCTCATCAAGTTTCATTATAAAATTAGAACCACGATCAGGGTTTGGTATAACCGCACAGGTTAAATGGAAGCGACCATGCGCATCCGCTGTAATCTCCAGACCTTTCGCGGTAACAACACGCGCACCCGGAACACCTTCCTCACCTTCATCCTGATAAGCATTCAGGTTCTTATCATCAAACACTTTACCAATGACATCCGAGCAGTCAAATGTCGGATCTGGAACTACTCGAACCGTTGCCGACGCAACACCAGAGGCAGCACCTGTGGTTTGAGTATTGGTTACTACCGCACGATTAACATACTCACCTTCACCGACACCTGAGCCGACTACCAGTAACAACTTAACGCTAATGCTTGAGTTTGCATCAATCGTTCCAATATCATTCCAGGTTAACAGTCGTGCTATATCATTAAATTCAGCCTGATTATCTACACCTGTAATTTCATTTAAATCTATATCATTCTGTAATGTCGTTGCAGGTAATCCTGTTACACCCTGACTATATATTGGCTCTGATTTAATCCATGCACCATTACCCTGTTGAATACGTCCTGAACCGGCAATATATTTAAATCCGGGCGGGAACAGATCAACAACATTTAAATCATAAATCGGCGCAGGTAATGTATTACTCAATGTAATGGTATAAGGCACTAACTGACTGCGCGTTACATTAACCATTGATGACACTTTAGAAATTGAAACTGCATCAACCAGTATCGGATCAACTGCTATATGATTATTAAATATCTGATCATCACCAACACCATTATTAAATGTGAATTTCTGATAATAATTTGTTTCTGTCGCACGTGGTGCAATTGAAACAGGTGGAGCAAACTCAGATTGTTGCACTTCACACTCAAGTGTTGGTAGCGGATCATTCGGGCAACTAACCGCATCAAATGCAGGATCAGTTAACGCAAATAACGGCGGTATAATTGCTGAAACATTTGGCGTATTCGGATCGTTATCGTCATCAAAATAACCCGCAGGTGCAAATACATTAACTGTGTAATCAGCACCAATCGGACACTCTGGCTGGCTGAAATTTAATTCAAACTTATAATAACCATTAAGAACTGTTCGTTGATTCTGTTGGGCTGGATCATCAAAGCAGCTAACTGGAAGTTCAACACCACTATCATCCACCATCTGTATAACTGCAGCTGGTACAGGTGACCTTAATACCGCATCATAAATCACACCATTTGGCTGGATTGGTAAATTAATACCTGGTATATGCGAACTTTGTGATACTTCAAATGCACTTAAGGTCTGCAAACCATTACCGGTAAAGAATGGAGAAAGTACCGTGCCTAAAGATGCAGTATCCGTAGAGGCTCCGGGCGGACGAAAACGTAAAGCATAATTCAGCACGTCACCATCATTTGGTACCAGACCAAGAATACTGTAATTACCATTTACATCTGTAAATACAGAATCCAGATAATCACCTGGATTAATCGTACCGGCACCAAAATAAATTTCTACTTCCCAGCCATCAAGCGCACGTTCAACTGTATCCCGACTTTCATCTAAATTTGCATCGTGCCATAAACTACCAGATAAGGTTGCAACACCCGGTGCGCCACCCACTGCCAAACCAACTGAGGCACAGGCATCTACATTCTGTGTGAAATCAGAACAGCTAATTAATGTACTGTTATCTACAGGTAACAGGCTAGGCGCGCCCCAGTCAACCGCAACCGTATTAATAATATTGGTTCCCTGTTGAGCCGCTGTATTTATTTGCGCAAGATACCTGACGGTAAACTGATCTCCCGGTTCAAACATATACGTTGTACTGGTTGCACGTTTACTATCATCATAATTAACCACCAGACGTGGTGAGCTGAATACAAGATTCGGATCAACTACACCGTTTAATCTTGCAGAGCCAGGCACATACGTTAAATCTGCCTGATCAATATTATCAAATAGTTTTAATACCTGAGGACTGCCGCTAGATAAATCTATCGAACTGTTACCAATATTTTCAACCCGTACGAAGTATTCAAGCATGGCGCCCGGTTGAGCTGTACCACCACCCACAACAAAAACATCTTTACTAATACTTAATAACTGTGAATTACCAACAATGGTTTCTGTTGGTTGGTCACCATTTAAGTCATTACCATCTGCATCAGTAAACTCATCCGGGAACTCGGCACTAACAACCTGCAACTGATTTATAATCACATCGCCAGAAACGGATGCTGCATCAACAATTACATCATAAATTAATATCGCTGACTGACCTGCTGACAGTATGCCATCGGCATTAACATCACCCTGCACCGGTGGAGTCTGGTCTGCAGAACTTATATCTATACCGGTGTTAAATATAAGTGGCGAGTTTCCACTTATATCAGCCAATAAAACTCCGTTCAGGAATGTACTATCCTGCACATAATCCGTATCAACTGGAACACCATTAACTAATAAAGGAACTGAACTGGATACAGTATCAAATAACTGAACGCTGGTTGCTGGTATGGTACCCGAGTTACTAATAGTGACGGTGTAACGTAATGTATCACCCGGATCAACCTGCTCAATAACAGTACCATCTACAATTAATTCGACAGTTGCCTGTGCATCAATAATGGCTACATTACCCACAACATCACGCGTAGGATCACCAAATATTTCTGTATCCGGGTCATCAGAATGCTGTTCCGAGAATGGGCCACTACCAAAACCATCACCACCGACAAATGCCTGATTCGATACAACCGTACCGTTCACTACATTTACATCAACTAGTACATCAAATGTAATGGTTGCAATATTTGTAGTAGCAAGACCATCCGCACGCATATTACCCGGCGTTAAATCTTCTAATGCATTAATTAAAATTCCGTCCTGTAATGGCGTAACACCTGCAACGATATCTACAACCGGCGAACCATTTAACGTAGTCGTGTTTGCAACATAAGCTGTATTAGCTGGTATCTGATCACGCAATAATGTATTGATCGAATTTTCAGCACCAATATTTTGCGCCGTTATGGTGTAACGTAAAATATCTCCCGCATCCAGGACATTCGCATCACCGGTAATATCCTGTGATGTTTTTAACAGACGGAACGTCGGTGTAGAACCAATAATTGTTCGAGTTGGATTATCCACACCTGTAATATCCGGATCATCCGACAGCAAAGTATTAAAACCAACCAGTTCCACTTCTGCCTGATTTTCAACAATCAAACCACCATCAATGACAGCCTGTAATGTCATTTCAAAATCAATAACTAAACTATCATTACCACCGGCAAGTTCTGATAAATTAAGATTACGAACATCCAGAATACCCGCGGCGTTATTACCCGCATTAATATCTGTATTACTTATATCTGCTGTTGGTTGTGAAACATTAATCTGTGCCATCGTTCCGGGAACAAAGAAACCCAGACCATTAAGGCGATCAGCCTCATCGGTTAATGAGAAGTTAGCCGCTGCAATCGGCCCCACATTACTAATGGTAATTTCATAACGAATATCATCGCCGGGTTCTGCAGTAAAAGCCTGAGCATTCGTTACTGTATCAAACACTCTTTTCTCAATAACCAGTTCAGGTGCCTGAACAAGAATTTGCGCCACATCTTCAAAATCAACTACATTAATTGTGCCCGGTGAAACAGTACTACTAACACGGTCATAACTTCTGATTTCACCTGTTACGACACCCGTTGGTGTATCCGCACTAAACCACTGAGAAGCAGCAGCAACATTATTGAGTAATGATCCATTTAAATTACCCACATCAAGATGCATTTCATAATTTATGATTAAACGATTTAACGGTAACAGCTCTGCATCCGCAGATGTCATGCTAATTACAAACGTACAAACGGGTGCCGGATTATAAACCGTTACAAAATCAGTGCCTTCAAGTAATAAATTACTCACAGGCGTTATCCCGTCAGCCGCAAAGACCTGAGCATTTAAAACAACCGGTGACGTGTCACACATACCTCCACCGGTAGCTGGTTTGGATAATAAATCAGTAACCGTTATATCATACGCAGGACCCGCTCCAATATTCTGCACATCAAGAACAAAAGGTTCCGGCACGCCAAACTGCATAATTACCGGATTACCAACCGCACCTGTTCCACCTAAACCTGTTTTTTGTAACGTCAACTCTGTTGGTTCAACAACTGTCATGGCTACATCAGAATCCGATCCGCCATCTGCTTGCGAACCAACATTGTTATCACCTGAGTTAAAGGTATAACTCGCAACGTTACTAAAGGTATCACCGTTCTGGTTGTTAGTATGATTTCGTAATACAACAGTTAACTCAATGACTGCCTGCTCATTGGCGGAAATATCAATACCATTGGTTATATCTTCAATTACGATATTTGTTGGTGTACCTGTATTAACCGGCACCCAGGTTCCCGCTGGAGAAACTTTCTGTACATCAACAAATATTAATTCCACATTAGGAGATAATGGTTGCAGATCGTCCAGTATTCTCACATCAAACAGGGCACTACCAACGGGTGTGCCTGGTACTGTGATGGTGTAACTAAATGGCACACCAATGGATGCAGTTAATACTGTATTGGCTTTTTCCAGTGCAGTTGGCGCAGGAGTTATTAAAGTAGTTAGCGACAATGCGGTATCACTTGGACCATACACTTCACGTACACCGGTAACTACGCCATTGACAGGTGTTGAGTTATTATCAAATGAGTAATAACGTGTTGCCGTTGCGTTATTAACAATACTCGTTAAACCTGCACCTATGTCATCATCAGCAGCAACCTGGAATACCAGACGTAACGTTTCGCCAACTGGAATAGAATAAGGCCCACCATTATCAAAGTTCCATTTCACCAGACCGGTTGCCGGGCCAGTAGTTGGATCGATAAGCGGATCATAAACAGGATTTAAATCAGGTACATCCGTACCAATTGGAACTTGCGTATCAAGAACAGTAATAACACCTTTGCGTAAACCGACAGGCAAGGTGTCTTCAAGAAGTACGTCATATGCGGGTGATTGACCATTATTGGTAATATCAACGGTATACGTTATCAGTTCCTGCGCGACAATATTAACATCACCAAATTCCTGAGTAGAGTCTTTAACAACACTCAGATTAGGTTGTTGCAGTGTAATGGTTTCACTATCATTCTGCGATTGAGTAACACCACCATTAATACCGTAATCAAAAACAATTGCGTTTAGTAATGGAATATTACTTAGCGGATTAGAAATCGGCTGTAGCGTTGGATGATCAAGCACACGTGTACGATAGACAATAACAAAATCATTATTGCCGTCATCTGGTGCTGCTGCAAAACCGGTATTAGTTAAATCACCTAATGTCCAGGTTACAACACTGGAACCAGTATTTGGATCACCACTTACACTGGCTGTAGCCTGAGTGTAAACCGGGTGTATAAAATTAAATGCAGGATTCGGATCGAAATCATTATCACCACTATCATCTAAACCATTGATAGTAACAATACCTTCAAACTGTAAACCCTGTGGCAGAGTGTCTCTTAACTCAACCGCAGCACTTGTGCCTTCCTGTAAATTAAGTGTGATCTGATAATCAACCACATCACCAATTCGCACATCACTCGGTATATTTAAAACATTTAATTGCGGTGAGGTATCACTCAGATAAGCCTTATTAAATACATTGGTATCGGTTGTTATAACTGAAGTAACAAGGGTTGGACTAAAGTAATCGTTTAATCCACCGTTACCGTTACGTTCACCACCTTCATCTGTAATATCATCATCAAGACTGGTCCAGCGAATAACTGTACTGTTAGTTAAAGTCTGGTTCGCTAATGCACTGTCACTTACTTGTAGCTGGTAAACGATGGTCGCTGTAACACCTTCTGGAACATCAATATCAGTTCCATTCGCAACATTCCAGGTCAGAACATTTCCCGTTCTATTCGGTGCCGAAATTGTGCCATGACTTGTACTTACATTATTTAAGAATTCTAACCCCGAACCCACATCACTCGTGAAACTTACATCATATGCATCCGAGAACAGATCATTCGCTGCACCACCCAGGAATGTGTAAGTAACTGTGTATTCTAAAATGTCACCCGCATCTGGTGGATCAGTTGCAGAAGGTTTAGTTAAATTATTTACTTCAATTCTTGGTCCATTGTTAGGAGGCGAAGGAAGCGTGATATCCATTTGCGGTTCAACAATAGAAACATCATTAATAACACTGGTTAAACCACTTCCACCCAGTATCTTTGTACCGCCATCACTATTAGCAAATTCAAACCGCGCACCATTACCAAAAGCGGGTGTTGCCTGATTGGCATTAACATTATTATCCACTCTGGCTACAACATTAATTGTCGCTCTTTCCAAACCGATCAATGGGCCATCTAACTGTATACGAACCTGATTAGTGCCCCTGCCTGTAAAAGAAATCGTTTCTGTTAATGGCAAATCAAAACCATAATCAGTAGTCACTGCACTCACCAGCGTTACACTTTCCAAAGAAAGACTGGGATCCATATCATCAATAACTTCTACATTATGCATGGTGCCATTCATGCCTGTATCTGGAACAATAATTTGATACGTAATCAGCTCACCCACTGCTGCAAATGTTGGGTCCCGTGCAGTTATCGGTGCAGGGTTAACATCTGGTCGATTGATATCAGTAAAGGTTTTAGATAAGTCTTCAATTGGATTAATGTTATGTTGATTAAATAAAACCGGGCCAATATCATCAGTATAGATTTCACGTTGTGCAACAATATCTACATTGACATCCGATGCATTAATTGAGGCATAACTATCTACAAGGAAACTATTATCCCAGGAGTTACCACCAGCCAGTCCAGCATCCACATCCACACTGTAATCTATTTCGATACAGCTATTACCCGGTGGTAACTCGATACCATTAAAAGTAAAGGTCATTACACTACCGGCTAAAACATAAGTGTAATCAGCTAATGCACCTTCAGTAGCCAGCACATTATTTACACGAACAACAGGAACCGAAACACTGCCTAAATCAAATTCATTTGACGCTGGAAGAGGTGGAATCACAACCCCGGGCACTGGATCAAGATCATCTACAATCACTACATCATAAGCAGGTGCATCACCTGAGTTACATGCCTGTAAACGATAATAAATCGTAGAGCCTGAAGCGGCAGGTGAACCGCTCGGAATTAATGTGCCCGTAAATGCAGCAGTTAAATAACGTTCTTTAGTAATATCGGTAAGCAATATCTGTGGTTGTCTTGCAGTTATACTTTCAATGCTATTAGATTGTGGTGTTACGGCCTGAGCACCATTAACATCATCATGATTCAGATTTATTGAATTAGCCAGAGCAACCGTTGTAGGAGACTGAGCTAAAATCCCCTGCACAACCTGCGCAGTATAAATAACGACAAACTCATTATTGGTTAATACATTATCCGAGTCAGCGATAACATTACCAATAGTAAAGGTCGCGACATTTCCAACAACTGAAACATCAACCGCTTCATCAATATCACCACCAACATATGTAAATGGCACGGCTGCATCACTAAATGTCCTATTAGGTGCTACACCGGTTCCCGTATCACCATTCACAGAAACCAGACTGAAATAAATCATGCCCGCTGGCAAGGTATCTTCCAGCACAACATTTGCTGTTGTACCTTCATTTAAATTAAACGTTAAGGTGTATTCAACCGTATCACCTATTCTCAAAACACCATCATTTGCCGTTGAATAATTAACATCATCAAAGGTATCGTTATCAGCTGTTTTAGTAATAATGGCCGGGTTCGGTACAAGAAGCGGCGCATCATCCGATACACAATAGTCATTCTGATCCACAATAGTACAGGCAGCTCCACCCGGGCCAGTTCTTTCCAGTGGACTTGCATCCTGTAGTGATGTCCAGTCAACAACTACCGTGCCATTTAAATCCTGATTCGGCTGAACAATAGCATCTACTGTTACGCTATATGTTAATACAAGCACTTCACCGGTATCGTTTACCTGATCAAAAACAAGATCCAGTGTTTCATCACCGCCCGGCGTTATACTGGTATTAGTACGTCCCCAGGCAAGTGTATTTACACCAGCCAGCGGTGTTACATCACCCACCGGATTTCCATCTATTGTAATAACAGGTACGCCGGTTAAGCTCACACCGATAGGAAGATTTTCCTGAATATTTAAATCAAAGGCGGTTGATTGCAGCGCAACTGCAACAGCCGGATCATGACGAATTTCAATTGTGTACTCTAAAACATCACCCGCATCAGGTGGATTTACAGGCACCAAAGGCACAGGTTTAGTTGTATTAACAACTGTTCTTGTGACTATTAATTGCGGCTCAACAACTGTTTGAAGATTCGTTGTTTGAGTAAAGCCACCCGCAGGATCTACATTGTTATATGTCAGGTTGGCCGAATTTTGTAATGTGCTGCCCGCATTGGTATTTACATCATTATCTACACGAGCAAAATAGTTGATTGTTATGCTGGGGTTATTTGCATTTGTAAGCTGGTCATCTTCCGCTTCAGTATCAACACTACCTATATTCCACGTTGCGGTACCCAGACCTGAAACATCTCCATCATCCGGAAACGCAGTAAATAGCGCTTCAACATCTGCCGCTGCCATTGCGGTAATGTCTGTCGAATTAATACTAAAAATATCAGTGAAGTCATAAGTGATTTCAAAACCCGGTTCGTTTTCAATAACATAATTTAAACCGGTTACATTAAGGTCATCCACTACAGTCAGCGCATTAGTGATGCCCTCAGGAAAACCAATAACTAATTCAAACTGTTTATGTTCACCAATGGTCACTGTATCCGGTTGCGGTGGCACAGCCGGGTTTAGATCTGTTTTGGAGAAAACCAACGAAGGCACTTCAACAGAAGATGTATTGTTATTATTATAATTATTTGGTGGATCAGTTGATACCGGAGCAACACCCGTAAGCTGACCATTACGCATACCTAAAGGCTCACCATCGGCAGCTATTGCTCCGGATACATTTAAGGCTGTATTTAAATCAGGTAAAGATGTCCAGCGAACTTCAAGGTTATTTAAAATAACATCGTGAGGCTCAACCTCATGTGGATCCGTGGTTAACTGCGGCCCTTGCGCAACTCGATCAACTTCCACTTCAAAAACAAAACTAACCGATTCACCCGGGTCAAGTTGGTAACCTGCGCTCGCCGGATTATCCCAGTTAAATACTGGCTGATCATTACTTAATGCAAGATCAACAAAGTCAGGAACCGATGCATCAGGTAACCCCGATGTCGCTTCTGAATTTAAAACATAATTAAATTTAACTAAACTTAAATCATCTAAAATCTGCACATTGTAAGCAGGTGCGGTTCCGTTATTTACCACACTTACATTTACCGTTAACACATCTTGTGCATCCGCATTAACCACCGGTAAAAATTCTTTTGTAATAACAACTTGTGGTTCACGTAAAACCAGTCGTTGTGCTGCATAATTAATCGTTTCTGTATTCGATGAGCCAGTAGAGAAGGTTTCTGTATACGTCAGTCTAGCCAGAGTCGGATCTGAAGAACAGGCTGTCGGTGCAGTAACCGCCCCACTTCCTAAACTACCACCATTTAACAATGCGCACTCATTGACAAAAGTCGCGTCATCAACTGTTGCGTCAGGATCAACGGTTACCGTTGTATTTTCTACACGGGCAACAAAATCAACCCTGAAATCAAAACCACCTACTGGACCACTTCGCACTTCCTGATTACCAAAGTTCCAGACAATAACATCCCGTTGAGCTGTACCAGGGGTACCACGGGTACACACCGGTGTAATTGGACCACCCGGAGAAAAACTAGCACCCGTATAGGCCGGATCTGTTGTCAGGTTTATAGCTGGATAATTCGTTGCAACACAACGCATACCATGAGGTAACTCATCCGTAATAACAAAATCATCTAAATCAGTAACAGGAATAATCGCCTGTAACTCATAACGAACTTCTTCACCAACTACCACACTTTGATTTTGTGGAGATGGGTCAGCAGTTAATGGCGTATTGGATGTTGCAGTTATTATTTTAGGCTGTGATTGCAACGGTAACATACGCACAATTGCATTATTATCAATTGCCGTATAAATACGAGCACGACCAGTTTCATTCGGTGATGTGTTTTCAGTATTTAATAATTGCGGTGTATTCTGATTACCAGAGTCACCAACTAAACTATCATAAGATGTTGATACAACATTCGTAAGTGGCTGTAAGGGTGCAATTGCATCACTTGGGTTTACTCTGTAATAAAGCAAAACTTCCTGACCCGCATCAATTTGCAATAAAGATCTATTTGCCGCCGCTGTCACTGTATTGACATCATTAAAATCAAATTCAATTTGAGCCGGATTTCCATTATCCAGAATATTATCTGTCAGTATGGTTCCTTCATCTGCTTCATCAATGTCACCATCACCATCGTTATCAAGATTATCAGTTAAGAAATCTTCAATTAACATTAAGTCACTGGCATCTAACACATCAGTCACAACCACATCATAAGCAGGTGACCTTCCAGGTGTAGTTGGCGATTCATTTATAAGACTGATTCGATACACATATGAGTCATTTGTATCACCATTATTTAATGTTTGCTGATAAGTGCTACATGAAGTTCCAAGATTATGATTTTCCTGAGACAGGGTAACAGTTTCATTACACACTGTTTTTGTAACCAGTAAATTAGGTTCAACATCAGTTAAATCAATCTGACGCACGGCCTGCACGGGATAACCAGGAAAGGGGGTTGTTTCATCAACTAAAAGATCAATATTTATTGCACTGGTATCATCTTCAAAAATTGCATGGAAAGAGGTAGTTACAATATTTGAACTTATTCTGCCATGTAGGTTTTGATTAAATCCACCCGGCACTGGATACGCCAGGTCAACATCATCATTAAGTAATCGGGTTTTATAATTAACGCGGAAAAACTTATCTTTTTCTGTAATATCCTGACCCGCATTATTATTATGCTGCCAGACAATGGGTGATTGATCTAATGATGTTGTAGAGGCGCCACCATTCACACCGTTTAAAATAACATCAGGTGTTGGGTTAGCTACCGTATCCTGATCCGTATCATGAAAATCATAAACAGTAGCACCTGCAAACGGAATAAGACCTAAACCCTGTCCGCCATTCACTGCAGGCACACCTTCCATACCTGCGGTAACTTCAATATCTCTTATTGCAATTAAATCAAAACCGGGTGTTAGGAAACCAAACCAGCCACCGGACTCAATAAAACTATGACAGTCTTCACCAATTTGTGTATCTAACTCTACGGGTAAAGGATAAGCAAGAAAGTCATCAAACTGTGTTGGTGTAAAGGGTTCTGCTGTTCCACTTTCTGTGCAATACCAGACTGTGTGAGTTAAGTTAAAACCCAGTACGCGAGAGCGAATAGAATCCAGAGTATAATTATTTGCTAATTGCTGATTAGGCGTTGTAATGGCTAGTGATGCTGGTGCAGGTAAAGTCAATGCAGCGCCATCACTTAATGTCACTTCACCGACCACATCTGCACGGAATGTTAAGTCATCCAGAGGTGAACCAACCGTATTTTTTATAACATCAAAACTGAAGGTTTCTGTTACACCGGGTGCAAGCACACCTCGGTCACATGCATATACACTTGCTGAAGCTGGTATAAACGCCGGTGTATTTAATAACGGGTGTGGTGGCGGGTTCGCAACAGGTGCTACACCACAACCTGGTGCAATCGTTTGCACCGTCATAGCCTGACCAAATGTCACATAAGTCACATGATTATCTGCATCATGCCCACCATTATTAGTCAGTAAAACATTTAGCGTAAGCGGTGTATTAACATCATTTGTTAAAATAAATAACGCATCTGAAATATCCACATCCAGATCTTCAACATCAACAGGGAAACTCTGAGTATCTATTGCCTGAGGTGAATTAACTGGAGAACAGATATTACTGTAATCAACCGTTACCGTATTAGAAATACTAAAATCACTATCCGGATCTGTATTATCAGCCTGCACTTCCGGTGCGACATTAATGTCCGCAGCAAGGTCATATCGTGATGCTTCTATTAATACAATTCTAAATTGTAAAGTTAATACATCACCCTCTCTTAACAGATTTCGATCATCACCTGCAACAGTTGAAACAGCTCGCTGAGTACTACTTGTTAATGTAAAAGTAGGCTCAATATTATTTAACAGATTTGCCGGAGTTGTATCGATATCCGACGTAATGGTGTCAATCATGCCATCGTATGCACCAAAGGCAGGTGTAACAACTGCGGTCGGTGTGAAGGTTGAATCAACCACATATTGACCAACCGGTAAAATATCCTGAATCACTAAATCACGAATGGTTGATCCGGTTAAATTGGTTATTTGAATTGTAACAAAACCCGTGCTGCCCACCGGCTGCGCAGTATTAACACCGGTAACAGCCTGTTGAATATCAAGGCCTGCGGTATCGACCTGTGCATTAAATATTGCAATACTTTCTATATTAAATGCAGGTGTAACCCCATTATTACTTGCTGGTGTAAATAAACCACCTGAATCGCCATCGCCTTCACAACCCCATTCAATATTTGCTGTGTTTGTCGGATTCAAAGAACAGGCTGACTGTATACGACCAACATAATAAATAAATGCACTGGCTGAATTTGGCGCAACATCAACATACGTTACCGGTTCATCATTGTTTGGATTACCAAAACCAGAAGCAGAAGTGCTGGCCGGACCATCAGTTGTATCATCTATATCTAAATTTGGAACACTACTCGCAAACGGACCAGCAGTAGCGGGTATACAACCTGCGGGTGTTGAACCACTAGAAATAACAGCAGCAGCCGCGGTTGCCGTTGCTTCAGAATTACAGACCCAGTTAATATCAAAATTACCGCCGGTAATAAAATCATCCATCTCCAGATCTTCAAGACCTGCAAGACCCGTATTTTGTGTTTCCACACGCCAGATAATACTGTCTTCAATATGCCCCGCTACCAACGGTGCATAATCACCAACCGCCATACCCGCATCAACATTTCTACCCAGTTTGGTTACCTGTGGATGAGGTTGTCTAATAGGTAGTTCAACCAGAGCCCCCGTTACCGCTTGCGCAACATTATTACAACTCAGGTCATAATCTGCTTCAGGTTGAATATTACGATTTTCAAAAACCAACTGCTCTTCACTAAGACCGGTAATACGTTGCACCTGAAAAACAAACTCAATACTAACTGGTGCTGTTGGTGTTACAGCAAAAGGACTATCAATTAGCGTTAATTCAGGAACCAGAGCTGGCGTCCATCTGAAACGCTGCTGGTTAGCTGCATCAAGCGGGTCAGGCTCAGGGTTAGCCGCTGGGACAAGTGGTCCGCCATCTATAGAAATAAAGACCGTACCAGGAACAAATGTAAGGCCTGAACTTCCCAGATCTTCATATAGAATGACATTGTCTAAAGAAATACCACCAATATTCTCGGCAGTTAGTCTCACTGTACCTAAACCACATAACTCACAGAAACTGTTCACAAGATCGTGGGTAAGCTGCAATGAATCTGTAAGACTAAAATCTACTTCTGCAAAACCACTGCCACTTACACCGGTACGCTCTTCTACCGATGCGTTATTATTCATCACGGGACAGCTTGTGCTTGTGGTAACAACCGATGCTTCAGATGTAATAGTAAGGTTTACCTCCTGCCCGGCGGCCAGGTATTCAAATGTATATTGATTGCCCGTTAGTGAACCGGGCGGTAAACCTGGAGCTGCAACAGGAGCAATAAGAGGAGTGGGTGGAGCAGGTATTAAGTTAGCTCCCAATAAATCGGTAAGCTCTACATCAAACATACCACTGGAAGCCAGATTTCTAATCAATACATTGAAAATGACCGGCTCACCGTTTGCTGCAACCGTGGTAGTTGCAGTTTTAATCACCTGTAACTCAAGCGCGTTGACTGGATTGACCTGAATACTTTCAGAAATAGGCGGGAGTATTACCTGATTATTATTATTTGTTTCATTATAAGTAAAGTTAAACGTGACATCCTGTAATCCGGTGGGTGCAAAGGTAACCTGATCATTAGTCGTTAAACCTAAGTGAAACTCATAAGTACAACCTGCATCAATATCCGTATTATTTGGCACATCAAAGACAATTAACGCACCCGTCCCTCCCGGCTGCCTTGCATTAAAGCTTAAATCAGCACAGGCACCTGCTGTTGCATCAGCCTGAACAACCATAGTGGATGTAGGCAGCCTGAAACCGGCGGGAACATTAACACTAATATCTATATCAAATGCAGTGTTTGCTGCACCAGCACCTGCGGCATTAACGACCGTTAATATAAAATCATCACCGCCATCGGGTTGAGGAAAAAGAGTTGCGGGGCTACCGGTGGGGTCACCGTCTGTAACTTCACGAACCCCGTCCCAGGTTCCCGCTGAATCCATCGACGCATTTCCACGGGCGGGGTCAGCAGATTCAAATGAAGTAGAAAGGTTTAAACTGGCAACTGCATAGACATTTTCTACAGACAATAAAAAAACCGCACCGATAATTACGCTAGTAATCAGTACAGAATCCCTAATCCTTGTCATTGTTTCTAAAAACATCTATTCTTCTTTTATATTTGCCAAATCCAGTTTTCCCTCTTTTATCAATTAGTTACCGCGCCAATGATACATCTTTACACTCCCTGATTCTGTGAAAACATACTCAAAAAAGAATATTAATATTTATTTTAGATAAACCGTATAAGTTATTGTTTTTTAGGAAGTTTAGTATATGTATGCCATGTAAACCAGTTTTATTTAACCACTTTTAGATATTTATTCTACTTACACTAGAAAAAGACAACACTCGTACGCTTTTTGTAAATTCACCGCCAGATAAGCACTCATAGCAAAAACTAAATAAATACTCTGATAATCAGTTTAAATTATGGAACACTTTTTTATCATTAGCTGATCAAATCACGACAACCGACATTCAAAAAACACCTTATTATAATTAATTCACTAACATTGGATATTTAAACAGGAAATCTGGATACTGCAGAGATAGCTCACTACAGAACTGATATATAAGAGCAGGAATCCGAAACACTAGCACTACAAAACCGTATAGAATTATCTGTTACTACGTACATATAAAAATAGATATTTAAAATCACCCCTGCACAGCGCCTAAAAACACTTTCACTAACTTTTCTAAGTTGCAGGCAGGAAGTCAATTGGATATAAAATTGTAATCGCAGGAACACCTTCTTTTGCACCAAAATTGAATTTCTTCACGCGCTCAACAATTTTCTTCTCAAGCGCTGGTGCTTCCATATCACTTGATTCCAGACTACAGGCTGAAACCTTACCATTTGTCTCTATCGTCAACTTAAGCACTAACTTGCCTTGCAGAGTCGGGTTCTTGCGTAATTCACGATTATATATTCGATAAAGCGCGGCTTTATATCGATCGAATACAATTTGAATCTCTTCATCAGTTCTTGATGGGCCAGGCCCATCACTAAGCGGACGCTCTTCACCAAAGAAATCGCTACCAATTGCACTTTCAACTCGAGAAAATCCTACGCCACCGATACTCTTACCACCACTACCGGTATTTCGACTCAATGAAGATGTACTGATGCCACCTGAAGCCCCTTCAGCCTGTGCAGTCACTAACGAACGACTGACTTTACGAGCCTTCTGACCTTTATTGCTTAATCGGGCCTGCGAACCTAATTTCTGATCAACAGAACTATCCATCAATTCAGAGAAGTTGTCCTTAAATGCAAGTAAACCAGCTGTTTCTGCTACTTTACGCGCTTTTTTAGCCTTCTCGGTTTTGGGCTTAGGCACATCTTTTCTTGGTTTCTTGTCTTTCTTATCCAGCTTTTCAAGTTTAGGCTGTACTTTAGGCGGTGGCGGTGGTGGTTGTTTTTTCACCATTAATTTGGCCAGACGCTCAGGCACCTCTGTTAATTCATCACGGGTTTGTAGCGGTAAATCCCATAACGGAATGAGATAACCTAGAACCAGTGTAAACAACAGCGTGATTAGCATTATCTTACGGAAACGTTTTTCATCATCACCCTGTGTCGTCCATGGCATTATCATTGGACGATAAGGATGCACTGTCATTTCACGTTCAATGACAAATTCAGTAAGTCTCTCTTCTGCTCGCTCCTGAACAACAAGAATTTCTTCATGCAGAATATTAATCTGAGCTATAACGCTCTGAATATCTTCTTTAATTAATTCACGGTGCTTCTGTACACCCTTAACTTTTTCATCGTAATTAATAACCAGGTTATCTACACGATGATAATGAGCCATAGACTCTTCTACATCACAACCTTCACCCCAGAAAAGACAGGCTCCTCCCAGTTTATTTAATTTATCAAGTCGATCACTAATTTCGCTGAGTAGAATATATTGCTGTCTATCCTGAAATAAATCTTCGAGCTCAATATCCACCAGGCGCAGTTGGTTCTCCAGCTCTGCAATCCGGTGTTGTGCTTTATCAATCTTCTGATTGATGACAGCTTGTTGCTCGGAGACTTCTTTATCAACCAACTTAATAAAACCTTATGAGTCTGTTTGTGTTTCGGTTTGTGATGCTTTTTGAATAACTGCCAGAGAAATTTTCCCATAACCTGCAGCTGTACAACTGGACATTACTTTTTTCAACAATTTAAACGGTATCGTTTTATCTGCCAGAACGGTTACTTCTTTACTTTCTGAAACTGTTTTCGTACTTACACCAATTACATTTTCACGTTGCAGTACTAGCTCTGCCTGAATCGCAGGTATAACTGAAGACTTAAGCGCTAACGCTTCTTCCGTCGTTATCACCGGCTCACCCATAATCATTATTGCCTGTGATGTAACCAGGACAACTACGGTTTCACGTGGTTTTTTCTCAACAACAGAATCCGGTAATGTGATTTGTTTGGGCGGCTCCATCACTTCTGTAGACGACGAATTAACCAGTAAAAAGAAAACCAGAATAGTGAAAATATCCATCAGAGACACCAGATTCAAACCTGGTGATTTCTTCTTGGAGCGCCCCATACGCTTCATTCGGCGAGAATTCTGTCTCATGGTGCATCCCCGATTGAAATATCGGGAAACAGTGCTACTTTTTCAAAAATACCACTTTCACTTTGCTCCAACTCCACAAGACGAACAGCATCCATTACATGAACCAGTAATTCATATTGAATATCTGGCTCCATCAGAACCGTTGCATCTGTTTTATCAGGGTAATTTTTTTTGATTTCAAGCAAATGCTTAGACAGCTTTGCAAAATCATACTTATCTTCAACTTTTGGAAAACGAGCAACAACACGCCTTCCATTGCCAATTTCAAGACCTTTCTCTCGCACTATTACTTCTATATTAAGCTTTATTTTTGACGGCGCATTCGCGCCACTGGATGTTGGTAAATTCAACTCCAGGATAGTTACACGAGAAAATACCGCCGTAATTAACAGAAAAGGAATCAGTACTACCATTAAATTAAGAAAGGTAGTGATATCCATTTCTGGAACTTCTTTATCCGTACGACGGTAGCGTGTTTTTCTAGCCATTATTTTGCAGCCAGAGCAGCTTGACGTTTAGCAAATTCAGAAATTATATTCAATGTTTTAACTGAAACCATTTCCAGGCTATCTACAATTTCACCTGTTCTGGCTGTTAATAATGCATGGGTAATTAACAATGGAATACCCGCCATCAAACCAAATGCTGTGGTATTCATTGCAACCGAAATACTGGCAGAAAGAAGATCTGCTTTTTCAGCTGGATTAGCGTTAGCAACCGCATTAAAAGCCTCAATCAAACCCATAATAGTACCTAAGAGACCTAACAATGTAGAGATATTGGAAAACAGGGCCACATAGGGCGTACGTTTTTCAAGCTGCGGAATTATCTCCATCATGCTCTCTTCCATTGCTATTTCAATATCATCACGTCTACGCACGGACCCCTGTCGTGCAAGCCCCATATTTAATAAACTTGCTATAGTAGATGTATCATCAGCTATTAGCTCACGCGCTTTATCAAAGTCACCCTCTTCAAGCATAGGGTGCACCTCATCCCAAACCTTACGATTTGCTCGAGAAACACTACCCAGTTTGATGAATCGCTCAGTCGCTATTGCCAAACCGATCGCAAATACGATCAAAATTGGATACATGAATGCACCACCGGTTTGAAAAAATCGTACCATGGTTTCAATAACTTCCATTATGTTTTCCTCATTGTGTTTACATGTTTAATGAAAAACATGCAGAAATTTCTAATAAGTTTAGCACTGTATATACAAACTGTCTTTTTTAAGACCAAAAACAGACGCTTAGCAATTATTTTGTATGACTTAATTCATAGAAATCAAGCTCTCGCATAAAGACTTCTTTATCAATCGGGCGCATTGAGTCATCAAGCAAACCAGAAGTTAAACTTGACCTGACACCCACCTCAGAATTCTTCCAGGGCACTATATAAAGTGATTTCGGTGCTTCTTTATTACCTATAATGGAAATACCGGACAATTCCTTTACTCCATTATCTTTCTTTGCACTTTTTTTAGCCACATCAGATTTTGATTTATCCTCTGCGAATACAACTGACACAGACAAACAAAAAAGAAAAGTAAGAGTTATTTTTTTTAATAAATTCATAATCAAGACCTACTTTATCCGTCTACTAAGATCAGCAACCCATATCTTCATAATTTTATTATCTGGTTGTAAATCCAGATAATGCTCATACTGCTTAAGTGCGCAGGGAAAATCACGCATATATAACTCACAGAGAATACCCAGATTTTTCACCACTGGTAAATAATCAGGGTGTTCAGTTAACGCATTGGTATAAGCTTTCCTGGCATCTGCAAAACGACCTTTTTTTCTATACAACAAACCCAGTTGATTATTTGCGACCGGATGTGTCAATTCAATTTTGAGCGCCATTAGCAAAAATTTTTCAGCCTTTTCATCATCACCTTTTTTATCATAAGCCATCCCTAAATTGACATATGGAGCGGGCACCCTGCCTTCTTGCGCTATAACCTTTTTTAGCAACATAATCGCCTGATCGTATTCCTCTGATCTCAGGTGGGAAAGCGCAGAATTAAAATCGTCCTCAATATCTGAATCTATTTCCACCAATTCAGGTTTTATTTTTTTATCTAATGCAGATGGTTTTGTTGATTCCATGACACATGACATCAGACTTACAACAAGAAAACAAATCGATAAAATCTTAAAAAAACTCATTTAAGACACCTTCCTGTTTTCAAACAAAGCATTCAATGTCTGTTTGTTTTCCAGGGATTCTACTTTTATATTACCTTGTTTTTCAACTTCAGATTCTGGCTTAGTTTCAGGAATTCCATCTGGCTTAACAGGTTCAGGCAACTGAACAGGTAAATTTGATTCCTTAAGTACAGGTAAAATTGTTTCCACATATTCTACTGCTTCTTCAGGCTTAGCGTACCTGGCCGGTAACAACACGGCTAATTTTTCGATACTTTCATCTATCCATTTATTGTAAATACCTAAATCAAGTAACTCCATATTCTTTTCATGCACTGTAATTGATTTTTCTTCAAACGGATAAATCTGTTCTTCGAGAACCAGCTCATACTGTTCCAACTGCTCTTCGGTTAAATTTGTAGGTCTCTCAGAATTCATCAAAGCACGACTAAAATGATAATATATTTCAGCAATTTCATAGGTGGCGGCCGCAGTAACAATTCCAACTTCATAATCAACCAGCTTGGTTAAAGTAGCAATTGCCTTTTTCATACGCTTTTTCTTTTTATTAAGGTTTTTCTTAAACGGCTTTTTAAGCTCTACAAGTTTAAACCTTCTTATATCAGGCTGAGCTAAAACAAGCGATGCACTTGCTGCTAGAAAACGCGTTCTATCTGTACGCTCCTTACCTGCTTTTAAATCAATCGCAACGATCCACTGCAATTGTTTAACATAAAGCTTTTTGCTTTTATTTAACTTATAAATATTTGCTATATTATTTCGCATTTCCAGTGCGTTTTCGACAGGTTTAGGAAAATACTTTACATAGCGAACATATACATTAAGCGCTTTATTTCTATCTCCTGCCTTTTCATAAAGCTCAGCCGCCTGCTGTAAAGCCTCACGTCGCAAACCTTTATCTTTGGTCTCTCTTTCAATTCGTTCAAACTCAGCCGCCGCGAGTAATAACTTCCCGTCTTCTTTATATACAATCGCCAGCTTTTTAGTCACATCAGTCTGAAGTTTGTTTTTGGGATATTGTTTTCTAAACCCTTCCAAAACTTCCGCTGCTTTTGACCAGTCTTTCAGACTGATCAAAGCTGCTGCTGCATCATATTCCGCCGTAGGGCGAATTTTTGACGTCGGAGCCGCAGTTGCTATACGGAGAAAATGATTTGCAGCAGCGCGATGATCTTTAAGCTTACGTGCCTGCTCACCCTGTTTATAAATAGACGCTGCGAGATTCTCTATTAACTTCCCTCTCTCTTTATGTTTCTTGCCCGTCATCATTAACACCTGACTATAAGCAGCCTCGGCGTCAGCATATAATGTCAGATCAAATGATGAGTGAGCCACAATTAACCATGAAGAACGAATATATTTAGTTTCAATGTTGGGGTACTTTTCTATAACACGACGGCCAATTTTAATCGCCATTGCAAAATCTCTAATCGCATAAAGATCATCTGTCGCCGCGACCAATACAACTGGCGCCTTTTTATGCTCTGGATATGTTTCACCAAACTTCAATGAACTACGTATTATTTCATGCTTGATAATATTACGCTGGGATTGATCTGCCTTTTTTAAATATTCACGATATGCAAACACTGCAGCATAACCCGCTTCAGATGATTTTTCATGCCTTTCATAATTATATGATGTACGCTCATACTCTAATGCAGCCCCTCTGAAGTTTTTATTTTCAAGCAATAATTCAGCTAACTGAAAATTAATACCGGGAGCCTGTAAATCTTCAGGAAATGAATCAAGAAATTCACGATACCATCGAGTCGCTTCCAGAAAATTTTCTTTTCTAAATTTTCTTAAACGCCTGTTCTGGTACAAAGCATGATAATGATTCGCAAGATCGGTCAGATTCGCTTTTAAAAATACGATAACATCTGGATACACAGTTATATCAAAAAATGTCCAGTAATTTGCCCTTAAACCATAAGTTGTTGCAAAGTTCTTTTTCGAGTCTACAACTAACTTTGGAAAACCACCCTGCAGATAAATTTCAATTACTCTGATATGAAAATGTGGTGAAACTTTATTTAACGGATTTCGTTCCACATAAGAGTTATAAGAGCCAGCGGCATCTGCATATCTTCGTTTGCTCAAATAATATTCACCCAGATGGCTATAAATACTAGCCTCATAAAGTCTTGCTCCATGGGTTTCAAAATATTTAACAACCTCTTCAGGCCCACCAAGATATGAAAAACTTAAACTGATAACTCGATAGGTATCTTCTATACGTTTACGTTCAATTTTGTCATTTATCTGCTCAAAGTCATATCCAATTGATATTTTATAATCCAATAAACCTATAAAATCATGAAGTGCCTCTTCATAAAGGTCCTGCTTAAAGAATGCCCAGCCCTGTTTATATAATGCCAGATCATAAAACGCCGAACTTATACCAAAATCAATAACAGCCTGATAGGCCTCTTCAGAATCAAGATATTTTTTTCGAGTAAAAAAATACTCCGCGCGCCTAAACTGCGCCTCATCTATATGTCTAGAATTAGGATATTCTTTTACTAGACGATTTAAAACTGTCATAGCTTTATCTACTTCACCTATTTCTTCATATGCGCGAGATAACTGATACAAAACCTGATCATTTCGATCATAATGAGGATACTTAACTAACAGACCTTTATATAATTCTATCGCTTCCTGAGCTCCTGCAGATGCCAGATCTTCTGCTACTGCTGCATCTGCAGCTACCACTGCTTTGTCTTTACTTCCTTTTAAATCAATTTTTTCAGTTGTACGCTTTTCAAAATCTTTCTGTGATTCAGCTACACTTGCAATCGATTTTTCTTTACTCTGAAGTTCTTTAACTGTTGCATCTTCAGTTATTACTTCAGTTTCAGCTTTTTCATCCGTATCATCTCCAGCGACAACTGAAGCTGCGATAGCACCTGCTACAACCGGCTCCACTGAACCACCACTACTTGTTACTCCTGTAACTTTACCCGCAATAGCGCCTGTAGAAACAGCAGTATCAACACCTCCACTAAATGAGCTGTATTCTTTCTCAATTTTTAGATCTGCAAGTCGTCGCAATGCCTCTGGTGTCATTGCTGTTTCCGGCGTTTCTTCAAGAAACTTCTGGTAACTTTCCATTGCTTTATCAAGACTACCGGATATTTCAGCCTCTTTTAAATCAAGATCAACTTCTTCAAGACTTGCTAACGTCTGTTTATCAGCACCTGTAACGCAGCTAACTAGTACAGGTAAGAAAGCTATGTATAAAAATATTTTTTTAATATGAATAAACATTACTGAGCAGCCTCATTAATCTTTTCATCGGGCGGCTCTTTAGCAAGTTGCTCTTGCTGATTTTCTTCGGTAGCTACACCATCAGTAGACTGCTTTAATACTTTATTTTTCTCAATATTTTCCAGTAATTTCTCTTCTTCAGCTTTTTGTTGTTTCTTTGTTGCACGGTCATAACTTTCAGCCAAAGCAAATCGTGCTTTTATTTGATACTCTTCCAGCAAGTTTCTTCTACGCTCAAGCTCGTTCACTGCAAGCGCTTCAATCAACCTTCCCTGTCTTGCCATAATTCCGTCGACTTTAACCTGCGTTGCCTGAATTTTAGTCTTTAACTGACGAATTGGAATATCATAACCTTCATAACTCTGTGTTGCCGCTTGACGAGTCCTTACAAATGACTGATAGGCTTTATTTAAATTATTTATATAAACATCTAACGTTTGCATCTGCTTATATGCATTAGTTAGTCTTTCGTGGTATGCCTCATTTATTTGCCAGTGTAAAACACCCTTAAGTCGAGCTATTCGCTGGCGAACGTCATCTGTATAATTTTGTGGATTAGTTGATAAATAAAGTTCAACTTCTGCTAGCCTGTCCTGTATTCCACGCTCTTCAGCTGTGGCCAGGTAATCAGGACGACGTGCTATCACCAGAGACTTTAATCGCTGATCAAGACGGTCACGCTGGGATAGTCTTAATCGAATACGTGCATCCAGTTTCTTGAATTCTTTTTCAACAACCGGTAACAATGGTTCATAATACTTTCGACGAATTTCTATTAATTCGACATAAACATCAAGTGTTGCCAACCAGTATGTCAGGCGCACTCTAAGCTCTGCTAAATCCTGATAATTCTGTAATGATTGTTGAAAATCATTTGATGCCATTAAAGATAGTATGTAACGTGTTTCAGGCGTTTCCTGTCTATCCCTTAAGTTGTGTAACCAGTTTTTGTCCCGTTCACCTTGTTTATCTAATAGTGCATTTAAAAACTTTCCTTCACGCACACTTTTAATTGATGTTTGAAGACGATCTATTTCACTACCAAAATTATCCATGGCCTGACCATATGATAAAGCTGCCTGGCCATAATAATGCAACTGACCATATGCATACGGAACTGCTAACATAGACTCCTGCACCAACTCATTAGTCACTTCACGCTTTTGTAAAATCCCCCAGGGTACCAGTGCTTTTTTATATTTTCCCATTGATGCGTTAACCCAGCCCATACCCAGTAGCGCTTTATCTGCGAACGGACCATTTAAACGCACACGACTAAAATACTGTTTAGCCTGATCTGGTGAACCGTTCTCTAGCATTCGGTTAGCTAAAGTTAAATTTGCTTTATCTTTTAACGCCTGAATTCCACGATCATCACTGCTCATTTTCCCCATTTCGGTCAAAGCAACAATCGCTTTTTTCTCTTCCTGATTCTGTATATAGGCAATACCAAGATTATACAAAATATAACCTTTATACTTATCTTCACCCTCTATCGACTTTAATAAAACGATTGCTTCAGAAAATTTTCCTGTAGAAATATAAACCTGTGCACGTAAATAAATTTCATCAACACGTAAATCTTCAGCCATTTCACCCTGTATTTTTTCTAAAATATCCAGTGCATTACCAGGTTGATTTTTACGGTAATAAATTTGAGCTAACCGATATGCCGCTTCGTTACGAATTTTCTGATTTAAACTTGATTCCATTATTGCTTTAATGGCTCTACCTGCACGCTGATGCATACGGTAAGCAAGCTCAAAACTTCCTGCAGAAAATTCAGCATGATTAATATGCTGATTAAATGGATCTAGCGATGGATTATCAAGTGAATAGAATTGACCCAGTTCAGCATCTAACTTACTGATAGCATCGAAGTGTTTATTCTGGAAGGCATAAAATAATGATTCACCATAGAAGATATCTTTAAGCTCTGGAGCTTTATCAATGGTGTTTTCTGCTGTTACATTGAAAGTAATCAGAGAAATTAAAATAAATTTAGAAAGTCGCAACATTAATTTGAAACTCGGTATTACCAGTCTTTAAACTCTATACCCTGGTCACCCGCATCCGGCCCTCCAATTTTTATTTCAACAAATTTAGGACCCACCTCTTTTTTTAATATATAACTACTACTACGTTTCATCTCACCACCACTCGCTGCTTTTGCCGTATAACTAATAACTATTTTGTGGTCGCCAGTTTTAATATTTCCCGTGTAGATTTTCTGTACACCACCCTTTTGCATTGACTCCAGTTCACGGAATGTATACAGGTGATGTGCCAGTACTTTATTTTCAAGTTTTATCTGTATTGCATCCAGACGTAAATCTTCTGGATCTGCGAGTGATACAAATAATGCAAATTGGCTATTTGATGGAAAAAGTAATTTTTCTTCAAGTTGAAGCAGACTGGCAGTTAAATCTATCACATCCTTTTTAATGTCCTGCACCTGCTCATCAAGACCTTTAATCTGATCTTTTGATACATCGGCGGCGATAGCTGAAATGGAATTCAGTATCAGTATTGTAAAGAAAGCTAATATTATTTTGTGCATAATGCTACCCACTACTTCATCGCTGTGTATTGGACCATATATCCATAACTGTTTCCGCCTACTAACTCACAGTTAAAGCGGTTCTTCTGAGTATACATTATGATTTTATATATTTGAATCAGGTATTTATGATGTTTTGTTGAGAAGTTATCTTATATTTCAGACCTAAATTAGAAATCACTAATAAAGCTATGGATTATTCTTAATGCTAGTTGAACTGTTTAGCCGTGATTTTACTGATATAACTACATGCTGACTTTATACTTTTATAGGAATTTGAATTCTATGGTGTCACCTGCCGATAATTCACTCGCTCGTTTCTTCATAGGAGCATGAATTTTGTATGGTCGCTGCGCTGGCGACACCACAGAATTTTAATCCTCATAAAGCAAGGGACCTGCAAGTCCGCTTACAACACAAAGTAACAAGCAAAAAAAAGGGGCTAAAAGCCCCTTTTTTCAAGTAAAAACAACTAAAAGCTTACGCCTCAGCTGCCTCACTAACAGCCTTCATGCTTAAACGAATTCGACCCTGACGATCAATCTCCAGCACTTTAACCTGAATCTTCTCACCTTCCTTAAGCTTGTCACTCACCTTCTCAACTCGCTCTTCGCAGATTTGAGAAATATGAACCAGACCTTCTTTACCAGGAAGAATTCGAACAAATGCACCGAAGTCCATAATCTTGATAACTTCACCTTCGTAGATCTTACCTACTTCAGCTTCAGCTGTAATCTGCTCGATACGAACTTTAGCAGCTTCAGCATTATCAAAATCACTAGAAGCAATCTTCACATTACCATCATCATCGATATCAATCGTCACACCGGTTTCTTCAGTAATTGATTTAATTACTGCACCACCTTTACCGATTACATCGCGAATCTTTTCAGGGTTAATTTTCATTGTTAAATAACGTGGTGCGTAATGAGACATTTCTGTACTTGCTTCAGAAATTACCTTATTCATTTCACCCAGGATAAACATACGACCCGCTTTCGCTTGTTCTAATGCTTTTTCCATTATTTCTTTTGTGATACCAGTAATCTTAATATCCATTTGCAATGCATTAACACCGTTTACTGTACCAGCTACTTTAAAGTCCATATCACCAAGATGATCTTCATCACCCAGGATATCGCTTAATACTGCGTAACCCTCACCTTCTTTAACTAGGCCCATCGCAATACCTGCGATTGGTGACTTAACAGGAACACCTGCATCCATAAGCGCTAATGAAGTACCACAAACAGAAGCCATTGAGCTTGAACCGTTTGATTCAGTAATTTCAGATACAACACGAATTGAATATGGGAATTCATCAGTTGTAGGCATACACGCTAAAACACCGCGTTTTGCTAAACGACCATGACCAATTTCACGACGGCCTGGTGTGCCAGTACGACCTGCTTCACCCACTGAGAATGGAGGGAAGTTATAGTGCAACATGAAGTTGTCAATGATTTGGCCTTCTAAAGCATCAATTTTTTGAGCATCACGTGATGTGCCAAGCGTTGTAACAACTAATGCCTGAGTTTCACCACGGGTAAATAATGCAGAGCCGTGAGTCCTAGGAAGAACACCCGTACGTACAGAAATCGCACGAACATCATCTACTTTACGACCATCTATACGTGGCTCACCAGCAATGATGCGACCGCGTACGATTGATTTTACAACTTTATCAAATGCGCCTTTCACTTCATCTTTTGTGAAACCATCATCTGATACTAATTTTTCTACTGCTGCATCACGAACCTTATCAACTGCTGCATAACGATCTAGCTTTTCAGAAATCTGATAAGCCGTAGTTAGATCAGCTGTTACTGCATCAGCAACTTGCTTGTTTAAGTCTTCGTTAACAACCGGCGGAGTCCACTCTATTGCAGGAGTACCGACTTCGTCTTTTAATTCTTGAATAGATTTGATAACCACCTGGAATGCATCATGACCAAACATAACTGCATCAAGCATAATATCTTCAGATAACTGATCAGCTTCTGATTCAACCATTAGTACAGCATCGCTTGTACCGGCTACCACTAAATCTAATTGAGATTCAGCAAGTTGGCTGTATGTAGGGTTTAAGATGTATTCGCCATCTTTATAACCCACACGACACGCACCAACTGGGCCATCGAATGGCGCACCAGAAATAGCCAATGCCGCTGATGTACCAATTAAGGCTGCAATATCAGGATCGATTTCAGGGTTAAGTGACATTACTGTACAAATAACCTGAACTTCGTTGGTATAACCTTTAGGGAATAAAGGACGGATAGGTCTATCGATGAGGCGACTAGTCAGAGTTTCTTTTTCTGATGGACGACCTTCACGCTTGAAGAAGCTTCCTGGAATCTTACCAGCAGCATAAGTACGCTCCTGATAGTTAACAGTAAGTGGGAAAAAATCCCGAGGCTCTCCACCTTTAACAGCTACGGCGGTACATTGAACTACTGTACCATCCATATCTACCATAACGGCACCTGAAGCTTGACGAGCAATCTCGCCAGTTTCGATAGTTACGTTATTATCACCAAATTGAAACGATTTTTTAATTGCAGTCACAGGTTATACCCTAATTATCTGAATTTATTGAAGCTGATTATACTGGAAATTACGATTAACGACGTAAGCCAAGATTTGCAATAAGATCTTTATAACGATCTGTATTTTTAGATTTTAAGTAATCCAGTAATTTACGACGCTGGTTTACCATACGTAAAAGCCCACGGCGAGAATGGTGATCCTGCTTGTGTTCTTTAAAGTGTTCTGTAAGTTGTACAATACGTGAAGTTAATAAAGCTACCTGTACTTCTGGTGAGCCTGTATCGCCTTTAGATTGTGCGTATTTTGTTACTACTTCAGCCTTAGCTGCTGCTGTCATTGACATTGTCAAAACTCCTGACTGTGTGTGCCTCAAAAATGAAGCGGGATTTTATCATAATTTAGACCTTCTACAAAAGCCTAAATTGACCTTAACGCTTGATTAATCAAGGTATTCTCACCCTGAATCAATCATTTTTACCGATATCAATCGCATTTATCCAGAGTCAGATCCAGACTTAAAACGATTTGAGTGCGGAGTTTACACTGATCAAGACTATTTATCTCGATTTTCCTGCAACGAAATAAATATTTTTAAGATATTAAAGCTTTTGTGCGCTAAAAAACTATGTATTCTGTAAATTAGTCCATTTTTTACCTCCCCCTTAGAAAAAGAGAGGGCTAAATAGCAATATACTATTCAGACTACAAATTCATCATTCTTTTGGGCGCGACCCGACCATCATCCTGAATCTTACCTATTCCTATAAACTGATCACCATCGTATACCCGCACAAGCCCTTCTGTCGGTGCACGAGCTATTTGAACCGGCTGACCCAACTTCATGTAATAGGCACTATCAGGGTCCAGTTCGACTACTGGCCAATCAGAAATTCCGCTATCCAGATCCAGCAAAAGCCCATCTAACGCATCAAACCCGTCTTCTGCCACATCCATTAACTGATCAAGTGTAAGCATTCCGGTCTGGTATGGCCCGACAGATGTTCGCCTTAACTCGGTAACATACGCTCCACACCCCAGCTTTTCACCCAGGTCTTCTGCCAATGTACGTACATAAGTACCTTTTGAGCAGCGAGTCTCAAGCTCAACTTCACCATTTTCAAATGAAATAACATCTAATGAATAAATAGTTACAGGTCGAGCCTTGCGCTCGACCTCTATCCCCTGTCGAGCCAGATCATATAATCGTTGACCATCTATTTTCAGGGCAGAATACATGGGCGGCACCTGCATAATATCTCCCGTAAGCTCGGGTAAATATTTTTCAATGTCAGCTAACTGTATATGCTCAAAAGGACGCTCACTGATGACGTCACCTTCCGCATCACCTGTGGCCGTTACCTGACCAAGCCTGCATTTAAATCGATATGTTTTGTCCGCATCCAGCAAAAAAGCAGATACTTTAGTCGCTTCACCCAGACATATTGGTAACATCCCCGTTGCCAATGGATCAAGACTACCTGTGTGACCCGCTTTATTTGCATCGAACAAACGTTTTACACGTTGCAAAGCATGATTGGATGATATTTTTAGAGGTTTATCCAGAAGTATAACGCCGTGAATTTTACGACCTTTGTTTTTTCGACCCATGTGTGAAACCTAAAGACTTTTGAAGCAGAGACGCGCAGATACAGGGGCACGCATAATATTTATTTTTCGCGAAGCAAAAACAAAATAAAACGCTGTATCTCTGTGCCTTTTCGCCAAAAAATTAATCTTCCGAAGAGTCTGCATCAGATGAACGTGCTTGCGCTATCAAAGACTCCATTGAAGTCCCACGCTCAATACTCACATCATAAACAAATCGTAAAGATGGCACGATACGCGAGCGAATTCGCTTACCTAATTCTCGACGAATAAAACCTGTCGCTTTATTCAATCCTTCTTCTGCCTGCTCTCGCTCATCTTCATTAAGTACAGTGAAATAAACAACCGCAGAACTTAAATCTCGAGTTACTTTAACCGCAGTAAAAGACACCCAGTTCACACGAGGATCTTTTATTTCATCACGCACTAACTCGGCAAGCTCTCTTCGAACTTGCTCAGCCATACGTTGTGATCGGGAATATTCTTTTGGCATAATTTAATGTCTATTTTGACGCGCAGACACAGAGTTCATTTTATTAGCGCTACGCGCAAACAACAATAAATTTTTCTCTGCGCCTCCGCGTCTCTGCGTCAAAAATAAAACTTACAGAACGCGTTCCATTTCAACACGTTCGAAGACTTCAATCTGGTCACCAATTTTCACGTCATTGTAATTTTTCACACCAATGCCGCACTCAGTGCCACTCTTAACTTCATCGACCATATCTTTAAAACGACGTAGAGATTCAAGCTCACCTTCGTAGATAACAACATCATCGCGTAATACACGAATAGGCTGACTCTTTTTGATCGTACCTTCGGTAACAATAGAACCCGCGATTAAGCCAAATTTAGGTGATCTGAAAATATCTTTAACTTCAGCCAGACCAATAATTTCTTCACGGAATTTCGCAGACAGCATTCCCGTTAGCGCATCTTTAACATCACCTATCAAGTCATAGATAACACTGTAATAACGCATATCAACACCACGTTCAGCTACTGATTTTCTTGCTGCTGCATCTGCACGCACATTAAAACCAAATACAACCGCATTTGATGCTGCTGCAAGACTGATATCAGTATCATTAATACCACCGACACCTGATCCGACTATTGCTACATCTACTTCGTCATTATCTGCAGCCAACTTCATTAACGAATCTTTAATCGCCTCTAAACTACCTTGCACATCTGCTTTAAGTAGAATATTAAGAAACTTAACTTCACCTTTACCTAAATTGGTAAACAATGAATCAAGCTTAGCCTGCTGTTGAGCCGCAAATTTAACATCACGCACTTTATGGTGACGATTCTCTGCCAGCTCACGTGCGGTTTTTTCATCCGTCATCACCTGAACCTGGTCACCCGCTGCAGGTGTACCGGATAAACCTAGTACAACTACCGGAATAGATGGGCCAGCTTCATCAATCTGCTTACCATTTTCATCAAACATGGCACGTACACGACCATATTCCTGACCGGCTAACAGAATATCACCTTTTCTCAGACCACCTTTCTGAACCAGTACCGTTGTTGTTACACCACGACCTTTATCCAGCGTTGCCTCAACCACTATACCCTGAGCAGGGCCTTTAGCAGGCGCTGTATATTCAAGTACTTCAGCAGTTAAGTTAATCGCTTCCAGCAAGTCATCAATACCTTCACCTGTTTTAGCAGAAACATTAACAAATATGTTTTCACCACCCCAGTCTTCAGGAATAACATCATGACTACCCAGTTCTGTTTTCACACGATCTGGATCTGCAGCTTCTAAATCTATTTTATTAACCGCAATGATTAATGGCACGCCAGCTGCTTTAGCATGCTGAACCGCTTCAATCGTTTGTGGCATAACACCATCATCTGCAGCAACAACCAGAATAACAATATCGGTTGCCTGAGCGCCACGAGCACGCATCGAAGTAAATGCAGCATGACCTGGTGTATCAAGAAATGTAATAACACCTTTGTCTGTTTCAACATGATAAGCACCAATATGCTGGGTAATACCACCGGCTTCACCATGTGCAACTTTTGCTTCACGAATATGATCGAGTAGCGATGTTTTACCATGGTCAACGTGACCCATAATCGTCACAACAGGTGGACGAGGCAACTCACCATGTAATTCATCACCTGCAGAAGCCAGTAATGAGTTTTCACGATCGTCAGCAGAGGATGCAATCGCTTTATGTCCCAGCTCTTCAACAATAAGAATTGCTGTATCCTGATCAATAACCTGATTGATAGTGGCCATAACCCCCATCGTCATCATCGTTTTGATCATCTCACCCGCTTTCATTGACATTTTCAGGGCAAGATCTGAAACCTTGATTGTTTCAGGTACATCTACATCATAAACAATTTTTTCTACCGGTTTTTCAAAGGCATGTTTTGCTTCTGCATTTTGTGCCGCGAGTACTTTACGACTTGTCTTTTTACCACGACCTTTTTTGCCCGATGCTACATGCAGTTCTTTTCTGCCGTATCGAGTATCGCCTTTACCCCTGCCTTTAGCTGCAGGTTTCTGTGCATTTTTATTACGATCATCAGAACTAGAACTAGATCCAGTCGTTTTGGAAGCTTCTGCTTTTGCAGCACCACGCGCTTTCGCATTGGCGACTACTTTTGCCTGCTGCTCTGCTTCAATACGCGCTTTAACTTCAGCCTCTTTTTTCGCAATGGCTTCTTCTTCACGCTGCTTGGCCGCTTCTTTAGATTTCTCAATTGCAACCACTTCAGCTTCTGCACGAACAGCTTCACGTGCTTCTTTTTCTGCCATCAATGCCTGAATTTCGGCTTTTTCTTTTTCTTTTGAATCAGTTTCCGGTGCCGAATCGGACACTTTGGAAATACTGCGTTTTTTACGGACTTCAACATTGACCGCTTTGCTACCACTACTTTTTAGTGATGCCGTTGATCTACGTTTAAGTGTAATTTTACCCTTGCCTGCCGTAGCTGCAGATGTTTTACCATGACTGTTACGCAAGTGATCGAGTAATTTAAATTTCTGCTCATCGGTAATTTCAGAATCCGCACCTGCGACCTCAATTCCCGCATCTTTTAATTGTTCTAATAATCGCTCAACCGTTGCGCCTACGACCTCGGAGAGTTGCTTAACTGTAACTTGTGCCATTTTTTACGTCCTCCCCAGGGTTACTGGTTTGCCTCTTCTTCTGTTTCAAACCAGGGTGCGCGCGCGGTCATTATTAATGCACTTGCACTCTCTTCAGACATTTCCTGTATATCCTGCAATTCATCAATTGCCAGCTCAGCTAGATCTTCCATGGCACAAACCCCTTTCGAGGCCAGTACATTAGCAAGCTCATTATTCATACCATCCATTTCCAGCAGATCCTGCTGCGGTTCATCAACTGATTCTTCCTGAGAAATTGCTTTCATTAAAAGAGCATCTCTGGCACGGCCACGTAGCTCTTCGACAATATCTTCATCAAATTCTTCGATGCTTAAGAACTCACTTTCCGGAACATAGGCAACTTCCTCAATACTAGAGAAACCCTCTGCTGCCAGAATAGTTGCTACATCTTCATCTACATCCAGCTGTTCCATAAACAGCTCAACCAGAACTTTACCTTCTGTTTCCGATTTTTCGTCCATGTCTTCTGTCGACATAATATTCAAATTCCAGCCTGTTAACTGGCTAGCCATACGAATATTCTGACCACCTTTACCAATTGCCTGAGATAACTTCTCATCTTCAACAGCTACATCCATTGAGTGAGCATCTTCATCAACAACAATAGATACAACCTCTGCCGGTGACATCGCGTTGATTACAAATTGAGCCGGGTTATCATCCCATAAGATAATATCAACACGTTCACCCGCTAATTCATTCGTTACAGACTGCACACGTGAACCACGCATACCAACACAGGCACCAACAGGGTCCATGCGAGGGTCATTTGATTTAACAGCAATCTTTGCACGAGAACCGGGATCACGCGCACCGGAAATAATTTCAATCAGATCCTGACCCACTTCTGGAACTTCAAGCTTAAACAACTCAACCAGAAATTCAGGTGCAGTACGACTAATAAAAAGTTGTGGCCCACGTGTTTCAGAGCGAACTTCTTTCAGAAAACCACGTAATCGATCACCCGATCGAACGGCTTCACGGGGAATCACATCTTCACGTGGAATAAAACCTTCAACATTATCACCCAGATCAAGGTAGATATTTCCACGCTCAACACGTTTTACCGTTCCCATAATCAGTTCGCCTACACGATCCTGAAATGCTTCAACCACGCGAGCACGTTCTGCTTCACGTACTTTTTGAACAATAACCTGCTTTGCTGTCTGGGCTGCAATACGTCCAAACTCTACTGAATCAATCTCTTCTTCGACATAACCACCAAGCTCAATATCCGGCTCATCAATCTGAGCGGCCTCAAGAGTAATCTGCTTTAACGGAAACTCCAGACCACCCTCTTCCTGTTCCTCAGCCACTTCCCATCTACGGAAAGTATCATAAGCACCGGTTTCTCGATCTATCGCTACGCGAACCTCGATATCTTTACCCTGTTTTTTACGACTGGCCGTAGCTAATGCGGCTTCAATTGCCTCAAAAATAATTTCCTTTTCAACTGCTTTCTCATTTGAGACGGCATCTACTACATAAAGAATTTCTTTATTCATGTCTGGCTCCAAAAACCATATTTCCGGTAAACACTAAAAAATATTCAGGAAAATTCCTAGAATTGCGGAACGATCCGCGCCTTATCGATTGTATCCAGGGCCAGGTAATGAGTTTCGCCATCCATTACAAGGATAACTTCATCATTATCTATACCTTTTAACTTGCCGGTAAAATTTCGTTGCCCTTCAAGCGTAGGCACAGATAACTTAATTTTTACCGTTGAACCCGCAAAGCGCTCAAAATCAGCTACTTTACGTAATGGACGATCCATGCCCGGTGATGAGATTTCCAGATTAAACTGCCCCGGGATAGGGTCTTCAACATCTAGCACACTACTAATTTGATGACTGACTGCTGTACAGTCATCTAGCACTATGCCTTCAGGGCCATCTATATATATACGCAATAAACCATCTGTAGGGTGTGGACGATAATCTATGTCCACTACCTCATATCCCATGCCTTCTACTACAGGCTCTATTAATGACCAGATGTCGCTCACGCTTGATAAATACCCTTAACAGTTAGAGTGGTAGAAAACACAGGAATTTTACTCCCATTTCAAACCACAAAAAAGGCCCCGATGTACGGGGCCTTCTTAAAAATCCAAGTTTATTCATATGCTCTACGGCTGAATTAACTTAAATCAAAATTTGGTAGCGGGGGCAGGATTTGAACCTACGACCTTCGGGTTATGAGCCCGACGAGCTGCCAGACTGCTCCACCCCGCATCAACTTGGAGCGAATAGTACAGATATCAAAGACTTATTGCAAGACTTAAAACCATAGAATATAACTCGATTATAAAAATCAGCGAACATTAAACGTAAACGCCGTTTACCATCTATCAAAAATTATAAACTTTGAGATTAATTACAACTTTTTATGCCTGAAAAAGCACTAGACTCCAGTATATGAAAACTATTTTTATCTTATTATTACTCCCCATTTTAGCTCAGGCTGAGAGTTACACCTTTTCAGGTGGAGCAAATAATCTTGCCCACAAAATAGCATCTGAGATACTAACAAAGGCATATAATCGAAGTGGCATCACGATAAAACCGCTTTTTTTGACACTTTCAGATTCATTACAACAATCAAATGCGGGAATAACAGATGGAGAAATTGCACGAATAGCATCAATTACTCGTTTCGCTCCTAATTTGCGACAGGTGCCTGTTTCTATCATTCAGGTTCAGGCAATCGCATACAGTAAAAATAAAACACTCATCATCAATAACTGGGAAGATTTACGCGGACATAAACTCGTTATTGTAAAAGGTGCAAAATTCATTGAAGTGGGTACAGCAAATCTTGAGCGCGCACTTGTTTCTACTTTTGATGCTGCTCTGGATTTATTACAACAGGATAAAACAGAGATTATTGTCATTCCAAAACTTGCTGGAATCAACCTTATATATAAGAAAAAATATCACGACATAAAAGCTATAAGTAATTCACTACAAACACTCAAGCTCTATCATTTTGTTCATAAGAAAAACAGCCACCTTATTCCAGTAATTTTACCTGCACTAAAAAAAATGGAGAAAAGCGGTGAAATCGCCTTCATGCGTAAAGCGCATTTAATAAAAGCAGCTAATAGTTTACAAAATAGATAATTTTTTTAGTGAGCACTAAATCTAAGATGACTTCTAACCGTCCTTAAATTTAGATATTTAGATAGTTCTAAAACTTGCCGCTTTACACAGATAAGCAAAGCACATTATTACTTATGAAAACGCCGCAATACAGAGAGACATTAACGCAGCAGGGTATAAACCCAGCATCAAAACAGATAAACCATTAGCACTTAACGCAATCTGCATGTCTCTATTACAATCAATTTCACTTTTATCTTCTGCCTGATCAAAATACATTATTTTAATAATTCGCAAATAATAGAAGATACCAATAATAGAGAAGAAAACAGCAACCAGAGCAAGCCATAACATATCGACATTCACAACCGCTTTAAGCACAGCAAGTTTAGCCCAGAAACCAACAGTTGGTGGTACCCCAGCCATTGAGAAAATAATAATTAACATGATAAATGCAAACCAGGGGCTTCGCTGATTCAAACCTTTCAAATCATCTATATTATCTGCCTCAAACCCCTTACGTGTTAATAATATAATTACACCAAAACCACCTAAAGACATTAGTGCATACGTTAAGGTATAGAACATGGCAGCCGAGTAACCTTCCTGATTACCAGACAGTAATCCCAGCATAATAAAACCGACATGTGAAATAGTTGAATAAGCTAACAATCGCTTTAAATTAGTTTGCGCAATAGCGATAACATTACCTACTATCATTGATAGCACTGACAATATTATCAACATACCCTGCCAGTCAGCCTGTAAACTACCCATACTTTCCGCAAGCAAACGAATAACCATTGCAAAACCGGCTACTTTAGGTGCAGTGGCAATGTAACTTGTAACGGTCGTTGGCGATCCATGATAAACATCCGGTATCCACATATGAAATGGTACCGCGCCCAATTTAAATGAGATACCTATAACCATAAATACCAGACCAAATATCAGCACAAGGTTATCGCCTTTCATTTCATCAATGGCAACTGCAACTTCTACAATATTTAATGACCCGGTCATGCCGTAAACCATCGACATGCCGTACAGCAACATACCTGATGCAATTGCACCCAGTACAAAATACTTCATTGCTGCTTCTGCAGCGTTGGGGTTTTCGCGATTAAAAGCAACCATGGCATAAAGTGATAATGAAAGTAGCTCAAGCCCCAGATACATAGACAAGTAGTGATTAGCCGAAATCATGACCATCATACCCAACAGTCCAAACAGGCCGAGTACGTAAAACTCACCCTTAAAAATATTACGCTCCTGCAAGTAACGACGGGAATAAACAAACACGACAGCTACCAGTAATACAACTGTATATTTGAGAACGGTTGCTAGCAAATCATTTACAAACAAACCATTAAAAGCCAGTTCTCTTGATTGAGGGCTTTGCTGTGATATTAGAACCAGAGTGACAATAAGACCTAACTGTGACAGAACATAGGTTATATTACGTTGATCATCTTTCAAATAAACATCAACTACCAGCACAGTACATGCTAGCGCGAGTAAAAACATCTCCGGCATAGCAATTGAAAGATTAAGCATTTCTAGTGTCATCATTAATTCTCTATTTATTAATCATCTGCGTTAAGGCAGTTTTGACTGAGCTATGTGGTGCAATAAATTATCGACAGATGCATGCATCACATCTACTAACGGTGCAGGGTATAAACCTAAAGCCAATACGGCAACTGCGAGTATTGACATAATTAACAATTCACGTTGATTTAAATCTTCTAGCACTTTTACATTATCGTTTTTAATTTCGCCATAAAATACACGCTTAACCATCCACAATGTATACGCTGCACCCAGTATTAATGTTGTCGCACCAAGGAATGCAATCCAGAAATTAGCTTTGAATGCAGCCAGTATTACCATGAACTCACCAACAAAACCGGAAGTACCAGGTAAACCTGCATTAGACATTGCAAAGAACACTGCAAAGGCAGCAAACACAGGCATCGTATTAACTACCCCGCCATAATCTGAAATTTCACGACTGTGCATACGGTCATACAACACACCAATCATCAGGAACATGGCACCGGAAATAAATCCATGTGAAATCATCTGAACCATAGCGCCTTCTATTGCTAACGCAGCACCTGTGATATCACCATTAGCCGGGTTAGCCCAGATTTTAAAAATAATAAACATGCCCAGAGTAACAAAACCCATGTGTGCAATTGATGAATAAGCCACCAGTTTTTTCATATCACTTTGTACAAGCGCAACAAAACCAATATAAACAATAGCGATAAGTGATAAACCAATAATCAACCAGTCTAACGACGCACTGGCATCAGGTGTAATGGGCAATGTAAAACGAATGAAACCATAACCACCAATTTTCAGCATAACCGCTGCCAGTATCACAGAACCACCAGTGGGAGCTTCAACGTGCGCATCAGGTAACCAGGTATGTACTGGCCACATAGGCACTTTAACTGCGAATGCTGCAAGAAAAGCAAAGAAAATCAATGTCTGTTCTGTCATACCCAGTTTCAGAGTATGCATATCTAAAATAGCAAAACTACCTGACTGGTAATACATATAAATCATCGCCACCAGCATAAACACTGAACCGAAGAATGTATAAATAAAGAATTTAATAGTTGCGTAAACCCGGTTAGGCCCACCCCAGACACCAATGATAATAAACATGGGTATTAACATGGCTTCCCAGAACACATAGAAAAGCATGGAATCAAGCGCAGAAAACACACCCACCATCAGCCCTTCCATTATCAGGAAAGCAGCCATGTATTGTGATGCTTTCTTCTGAATAACTTCCCAGCCAGCCAGCACAACAATAATAGTAGTAAACGTTGTAAGTATAATTAGCGGCATAGATAAACCATCTACACCCAGATGATAGAAGATACTAAAATCACCTATCCACTCAAAACGCTCCTGAAATTGCATGGCAGGAGTTGAGCTATCAAAATTGGTATATAAAGCCAGACTCAATACAAATGTTGCAACTGAAATAATAAGTGCCAGACGACGAGAGCCTTCTGAACCACCTTTATCGCCAGATAACAGCACAGCTGCACCACCAATAATTGGCAGCCAGATGACCAGACTAAGGAGGGGCCAATCTGCAAACATTATGATTTAATCCTGATGTTATTTTTCATTGTAAATTTCTTTTAAATTTAATTCGTTTTCTATATGTGCTGCTTATGCACCTGGAGTAGCAAACCAGTACAACAAACCCACCAGACCAATAATCATGGCAAATGCATAATGATAAAGCATGCCTGTTTGCACATGGCGAACAACACCTGCAAACCAGCCAACCAGCTTAGCAGAACCATTAATAATGAAACCATCGATAATGGTTACATCTCCACCTTTCCAGAAACCTTTACCCAGCGCGCGACTACCATCACTAAATACTTTTACATAAAGCTCATCCATCCAGTATTTTTTATCCAGCATTTTATAAATAAAGGAGAATTTCTGACTGGCAGTTTCAGCAATTTGTGGTTTTTTCATATAGATATACCAGGCCGCACCAACACCTGCCATGGCAAGTGCAAATGGCCATGAAGCAACACCATGCTGAATCATTGCCCACTGCCCGTGATAATGCTCACCTACACTTGAAAGCACATCATGTGATTCTTTTACAAAAATTACATCTTTGAAATATTCACCAAACAACATAGGCTCAATTGTCATCCAGCCAATAACCACCGAGAAAAAGGCCAGAACAACTAATGGCACAGTAACTACCCAGGGCGTTTCATGTAAATGCTCTTTGGTGTGCTGATCCATTCTTTCTTCACCGTGGAACACCAGGAAGTACATTCTGAATGAGTAAAAAGCAGTAACAAATACACCCGCTAAAACCATTAGATAAACAATATCTGAACCAGGTAAACTGGACTCACCAACCGCAAGAATAATTGAGTCTTTAGAGAAGAAGCCTGAAAAACCGGGGAAGCCAATTAATGCTAATGAGCCGATCAAAGACGTTATCCAGGTAATCGGCATATACTTTCTTAAACCACCCATCTTGCGCATATCCTGCTCATGATGCATGGCGATAATAACCGAACCCGCAGCTAAAAATAACAGAGCCTTAAAGAAGGCATGGGTCATTAGATGGAAAACGCCCGCTGAATATGCAGATACACCAAGTGCAACGGTCATATAACCAAGCTGAGAAAGCGTAGAATAAGCCACTACCCGTTTTATATCATTCTGAACGATACCAATCAGCCCCATAAAGAGCGCAGTAATTGCACCTGCAGCCATAACAAATGTTAATGCTGTTTCAGAAAGCTCAAATAAAGGTGACATACGCGCCACCATAAAGATGCCCGCTGTTACCATTGTTGCAGCGTGAATTAATGCAGATATAGGTGTTGGGCCTTCCATTGAGTCAGGCAGCCAGACATGTAATGGAAATTGTGCCGACTTACCCATTGCACCAATAAATAATAAAATACAGATTACAGTCATCACCGACCATTGCGCATCACCAACCAGATTAATTGTCTGGTTCGCAATTTGTGGTGCAGCTTCAAAAACATCTTTGTAATCAAGACTACCCGCATACATAACGACTGCAGCAATACCAAGGATAAAACCAAAGTCACCGACACGGTTAACTAGAAATGCTTTCAGATTGGCATATATAGCCGTCTCTCTTTTGTACCAGAAACCAATTAACAGATACGAAACTAAACCTACCGCTTCCCAACCAAAAAATAACTGCAGGAAGTTATTTGACATTACCAGCATTAACATGGAAAAAGTAAACAGAGAAATATAACTAAAGAATCGCTGATAACCCGGGTCATCACGCATGTATCCAATGGTATACAAATGCACCATTAATGAAACACCCGTAACAACACACATCATCATAACTGTAAGCTGGTCGACTAAAAATCCAATTTCAAATCGCAGCCCATCACTCACCATCCAGGTATATACCGTCTGGTTATAAACTTCACCTGCTTCAAGAACAATGTAGTTATAAGCCATTAATGACAGAATAAATGATGTCGCCACACCCGCAATGGTTACTGTATGCGCACCAGAACGACCGATAACTTTACCAAAGAAACCTGCCATAATCGCACCAAATAATGATGCTAGAGGTATCGCTAAATAAATAAATTCCATATCCATTCGTTCTAACCCTTCATCGTATTCAGTTCAGACACATTAATTGTCTGTCGGTTACGGAACACGACCACGAGAATCGCAAGCCCGATTGCAGCTTCTGCAGCTGCAACAGTAAGAATAAAGAAAACAAATACCTGACCCGCCGTATCACCCAGAAAATGCGAGAAAGCAATAAAATTAATATTGACTGCCAGTAGCATTAATTCGATACACATCAAAAGCACAATGACATTTTTACGATTAATAAAAATCCCTGCGATACTAATTGAAAAGAGTATCGCACCAAGAATTAGATAGCTGGATAATGGGATCATTGCCTTTCCTCCGAGTCAATGGCTTCCGATTTCATTTTTACTATACGTAAACGATCTTCTTTCATGACTTTCATCTGCTCACCCGGCACTTGATGACGGGTATTAGGACGACGACGCATTGTTAAAGTAATTGCAGCAACAATAGCGACTAGTAAAATTACAGATGCCAGCTCAAATGCGTAAACATATTCTGTATAAAGCACACGACCCAGCTCTTTAGTATTACTGTAATCTGCTGCATGTTTTTCCGGTGCAGCAAATGCCTGTAAACCAAACTGTTCAGGACCCACAACCATAATCATTTGCACAATCAGTAATATTGCAATCGCGATACCAAAGGGCGCATAACGCATTAAACCTTCACGCATACGCGTAATATTGATATCCAGCATCATCACTACAAAGAGGAAAAGAACCATTACAGCACCGACATAAACCAGCACGAGTGTAATCGCCAGAAACTCGGCTTCCAGTAATAACCAGATAGCGGAACTTGCAAAAAATGTAAGCACTAAAAAGAGTACTGAATGCACTGGATTTCGTGCACCAACCACGCCCAATGCAGACACTACCATCAAGGCAGAAAAAGCATAAAAGACGATTTCAAAAAATGTCATGTGTTCATTCCGGTTACGTTATTTCAATTTATCGGTAAGGTGCATCAGCTGCACGATTTGCTGCTATCGATTCTTCGTATTTATCACCAACAGCCAGCAACTTATCTTTAGTCATAATGTTTTCACCACGATTTTCAAAATGGTATTCAAAAACATCCGTTTCCACAATTGCATCTACAGGACAGGCTTCTTCACAAAATCCACAGTAAATACATTTAAATAAATCTATATCGTATTTTGAAGTACGACGAGTACCATCATCTCGCTCTTCAACATCAATGGTAATCGCTAATGCTGGGCAAACTGCTTCACACAATTTACAGGCTATACAACGTTCTTCCCCATTTGCATAACGACGTTGCGCATGCAGCCCTCTAAAGCGAGGTGAAATAGGTGTTTTCTGTTCGGGATACTGCAGAGTAATTTTTCTTTTAAAAAGATATTTACCCGTAACCATCAAGCCCTGAATTAACTCAAGAAACAGAAAACTTTTTATATAATGTTTTATCGTTCTTATTTTCATATTTCTATGCTCCACCTACAGCTGCCGTAGCATTAACAGCCCATGGCCCTACCTGCATAACAACCATTACAGCCTCAACAAATATCCAGACAATCGTTACCGGAATAAATACCTTCCAGCCTAGACGCATAATCTGGTCATAACGATATCGTGGGAAGGTTGCACGGAACCAGAGGAACATATAAATAAAGAACATGGTTTTTAAAATAAACCAGTGAGTTCCATCACCTAACAAAGCATGATCTGACATCGAACCAAAAGGAGACATCCAGCCGCCGAAAAACATCAATGATGTGAGCGCAGCAATAAGAATAATATTTGCATACTCTGCAAGGAAGAAAACAGCAAAAGCCATACCTGAATAATCAACATGGAAACCAGCAACGATCTCTGATTCACCTTCGGCGACATCAAATGGTGCACGGTTAGTTTCCGCAACTCCAGATATAAAATAAACAGCTAACAGTGGAAATAATGGCAACCAGAACCACTCAGTCCAACCACCCGCTTGTTTAGCAATGATATCCCCTAAATTCAAACTGCCAGCCGCCATCAATACACCGACTAATGCGAAGCCCATAGCAATTTCATATGCAACTACCTGTGCGGCAGATCTAAGAGCACCTAAAATTGCATATTTAGAATTAGATGCCCAACCCGCAATAATGACACCATAAACACCCATAGATGTAAGTGCCAGAATATATAACAGACCTGCATTTAAATTAGATAACTGCACTCCATCAAAAAACGGTATAACTGCCCAGGCTGCTAATGCAGGCCCTAATGTTAAAATAGGTGCAAACAGAAACAGAAATTTATTCGAGTTAGTTGGAATAATAACTTCTTTAAACATCAGCTTTACAGCATCAGCAATTGGCTGCAACCAACCTTTTGGCCCCACTCTATTGGGCCCTAAACGTACCTGCATATATCCAATGATTTTTCTTTCTGCATAGGTCACATACGCAACACATAACATCAGAGGAACCATAATAATTACGATGTATAACAGGTTTTCAGCTAGAACCTGTATCCACGAAGGCAACCAGTTCCAGAAATCAACCATAAAATCCGGGGCTAATGAGAATAACCATTCCATAATCAGGCCTTCTCCAACTCAATTGGTGAATAGGTTGTACCCATATGAATACTTAGCTCCTCTGCAGCAGGTAGCCATACACAATCATCGGCTATTGCATCATCAATTCTAATATCCGTCAGCTCTGTATGACCTGACTGTGTAATTGAAACTCTGTCGCCATCTTCAATTTTTAACCTGGCAGCTAATGCACTATTAATTGCTGCATTATTCTGATCTGCATCTTTAGTAAGTTGCAATGGCGTTGAACGACGTACCAGTGAATCGACTGAATACAGTGGAACATCACCGACACGCTGCAAGCCACTTGTTTGCGACACACCTGTAGCAGGAGCATCAACTGATAATGTATTATCCAACTGTATATCTCTACACTGCTCTTTCACTTCATTTCGAACATCTTCAGAAGACATATAATCAAAACCGTCGACATTCATCAGGTTCGCCAGTACACGTAAAACTTTCCAGCCTGGACGTGACTCACCTAAAGGAGAAGTTGCACCTTTAAAGCTTTGCCAGAACCCTTCTGCATTTACATAAGTACCAGAGGTTTCTGAGAAAGCCGATAGAGGCAAAATCACATCTGCATATTCTTTCATCGCGTCAGTTGCATAATTATTAATAACAACCTTAAAGTCTGCAGCATCAACTGCATCCATTGCTTTTACAGGATTTGCTACATCAAATTCAGGTTCTATATTAAATGCAATTAAAGCTTTCTTTGGTGAATCTAACATTTCAGCAATATTAGCACCCTTTGCATTCGCTTCTGAGCCACCTGCAAAACGGTGAGGAACACTTCCCGCTAACCAGGCACCTGCTGTATTTGCCGCTTCCGGTAAATACGCCAAAGTTGCACCTGTCTGTTTCGCAATCGCACAACTTAAAGCACGCAAAGCTGAATACTGCGGATGTTGTACCGCAATATTACCTATAAAGATCGTTGCTGCTTCACCAGCCGTTTTTAATTCTTCTGCAATAGCTTTATGACCATCATCAACTGTCGCACTGCTGATTAGTGTTGACAGATTTGCCTGATCAACACCAGCTGCTTTTGCAATACCCGCAAGATTTGTAACCATTCCTTCTGCTGAAGAAATCAGTTCATTACTGGTTTTAAAACGCCATTTAAATTTACGTGGATTTACCGCAGAGATTTTCACCTGATGGTGACGGAATGCTTTTCTAAATCGATGAGCAATAAGTGGCTGCTCTTTACGAACATGTGAACCCACTAATAAAATGGCTTCTAATCGCTCAATTGACTCAATATCTTTAGCAATCCAGGGCATGACGGGTGCAAAGTCCTGATCGGTAAAATCTGTTTGTCTCAAACGGTGATCAATATTATTACTACCTAAACCACGCACTAACTTCTGAGATAAATAATGTTCTTCCAGAGTTGCATTTGGAGATATCCAGCAAGCAATCTCATCCGCAGAATTTTCTTTAATAACTAACTGCAAACCATCAACCGCATACTGCAGCGCAGTATTCCAGTCTGTCTCTACCCACTCGCCATTTAACTTCATCATGGGTTTAGTTGCACGATCATCAGAATATAAACCCTGATAACTAAAACGATCACGATCTGAAATCCAGACTTCATTTATGGATTCGTTTGCACGGGGCACAACACGGTTCACTTTTCCATCCAGTGTATGAATGTATAAATTTGAACCAACTGAATCATGAGGCGACACGCTAACATGCTGTTGCATTTCCCATGCTCGTCCCGTAAAGCGAGAAGGTTTTGCGGTTAACGCGCCCACCGGGCAAATATCAATCACGTTACCTGACATTTCTGAATCAACGCTCTTAGCGATGAATGTACCAATAACTGCACGGTCACCACGATCCGTCATACCCAGTTCACGCATGCCGGCAATTTCTTCACCAAAACGCACACAACGGGTACATTGAATACAACGCGTTAATTCTGTTTGAATTAAGGGTCCAATATCTTTATCAAAAACCACTCGCTTAATATCGGTGTACTGAGATTTATCACCACCGTAAGCAACTGATAAATCCTGTAATTCGCATTCACCACCCTGATCACAAATCGGACAATCTAAAGGGTGATTAATCAGTAAAAATTCCATTACTGATTTTTGTGCTTCAACTGCTTTCGCTGACTGAGTATGAACAACCATGCCTTCCATAATGGGCGTTGCACAGGCAGGCATAGGCTTAGGCGCTTTTTCAACATCAACTAAACACATACGACAGTTTGCCGCGACAGATAACTTATCGTGATAACAGAAACGCGGAATATGAATACCCGCTTTATCTGTTGCCTGAATTAACATTGAGCCTTTTGGTGCAGATAACTCTACATCATCAACGGTAAATGTAACTTGATCATCTGACATTATTTGCCCGCCCCACTGTCAATCATGGAACATTTATGTTCGATGTAATATTCAAATTCTTCACGGTAATGTTTAATAAAACTTCTTACCGGCATTGCAGCTGCATCACCTAATGCACAAATAGTACGGCCTTCAATTTTTGCAGCAACATCATCTAATCGATCCAGATCTTCTGGCTCGCCTTTACCTTCAACGATTCGGGTAAGCATACGATACAACCAACCGGTACCTTCACGGCAAGGTGTGCACTGACCACACGACTCTGAGAAATAGAAACGCGACAAACGTTGCAAGACTTTTACCATATCAGTGCTGTCATCCATTACGATAAGCGCACCTGAACCTAACATTGAACCAGCTTTAGTAATGCCATCATAATCCATAGTAGACTCAAGCATAATTTCAGCTGGCACAACCGGGACAGATGAACCGCCTGGTATAACCGCTTTTAATTTACGACCTTCGGTAACACCGCCAGCAATTTCTAATAATTCTTTAAATGGTATACCCATGTTAACTTCAAAGTTACCGGGATTTTGCACATGACCGGAAACTGAAAAACATTTTGTCCCACCTGAATTTTCAACACCAAAGTTTTTAAACCACTCTGCACCTTCACGCACAATGCTTGGTACCGAAGCAAGTGATTCAGTATTATTGATAGTGGTAGGTTTTCCATATAAACCCACATTCGCGGGGAATGGCGGCTTAAATCTTGGTTGACCTTTTTTACCTTCAAGTGATTCTAATAACGCGGTTTCTTCACCACAGATATAAGCACCTGCACCGAGTGTTGGATACAAATCAAAATCAACACCCGAGCCATTAATATTTTTACCTAAGTGACCTTTTTCATAAGCTTCTTTTACTGCGCCAGCGAAATGATCATATACATCATCCATAAACTCGCCGCGCATATAGTTGTAACCCACGGTTGCACCTATGCAATAACCTGCAATCAACATACCTTCAACTAAAGCATGTGGATTAAAACGTAGTATATCTCGGTCTTTACACGTACCCGGTTCTGATTCATCCGAATTACATACAATGTATTTTTGTACCGGTGCATTGCGAGGCATAAAGCTCCACTTCAAACCGGTTGGAAAACCTGCCCCGCCACGACCGCGTAAACCGGAAGCTTTTACAATTTCGATCACATCTTCCGGAGATAACTTTTCTTCCAGAATTTTATTCCATGCCTGATAACCACCTACTTTCAGGTAATTTTCATAGGACCATTGCTCGCTTTCAAATTGCAGCGTTGCGTAGCAAACTTCGTTAGCCATGCTTACTCCAGCCCGTCGATGATCTCATCCACTTTTTCAGGGGTGAGCTCTGTGTAATATTTATGATTAACCTGCATCATTGGGCCACCGGCACAGGCTGCAAGACATTCTTCTTCAACTTTTAAATAAATACGACCATCATCGGTGCTTTCACCAAGCTTAATGCCTAGTTTTTTCTCAAGGTGATTAACAATCGTATCTGAACCCATTAGCATGCAACAAACATTGGTACAAACCGCAACATTATTCCTGCCAACCGGATTTAATTCATACATAGAATAGAAGCTAGCCACTTCATAAACTTCTATTTTTGAAAGTTCTAATTTTTTTGCTACTGCATCCATTAAAGGCACGGTTAAGAAACCTTTATTTTGATGTTGGGCAGCATTTAATGCCGCTAACAACGCAGATTTTTTATGCTCGGGCGGGTAACGAGATTCCCACTCGGCAATTTCTTCTAAGGTATGTGCTGAGAGTATTTGTTCGTCTGTCATAATCTTATCTATCTATCTCGCCAAATACGATGTCCTGCGTACCAATAACTGCAACCACATCGGATAACATATGTCCGCGAGTCATTTCATCTAGTGCAGACAAATGCGCGAATCCCGGTGCTCTAATTTTCATACGGTAAGGTTTATTCGCACCATCTGACATCAGGTAAACACCAAATTCACCCTTAGGATGTTCAACTGCACCGTAAGCCTCACCTTCTGGCAAACAGTAACCTTCAGTGAACAATTTAAAGTGATGAATCAGAGATTCCATATCACCTTTCATTTCTTCTCGTCTGGGTGGTGTTACTTTATGATCCTGAGCCATTACGATACCCGGGTTAGCCCTTAACCAGTCAACACATTGCTTGATAATGCGATTTGACTGGCGCATTTCTTCCATACGCACAAGATAGCGATCATAAGAATCACCATTTGTACCAACAGGAATATCAAAATCTATTTTGTCGTAAACAGCATAAGGCTGTTTTTTACGCAGATCCCACTCAATACCTGAGCCACGCAACATGGGGCCGGTAAAACCTAACTGCATAGCTCGCTCAGGCGAAACAATTGCAATATCAACCAGACGTTGTTTCCAGATACGATTGTCTGTTAACAGTGTTTCATACTCATCAACATAACCGGGGAAACGCGTTGTAAAATCTTCTATAAAATCAAGAAGAGACCCGCTACGAGTATCATTTAATCGACTAACTTCTTTCTGGCTATGCCATTTAGATGCTTTGTACTGAGGCATTGAATCAGGCAAGTCACGAGCTACACCCCCAGGGCGATAATAAGTTGCGTGTAAACGCGCACCGGATACCGCTTCATATACATCCATTAAATCTTCACGTTCACGGAAGGCATACAGAAACATGGTCATCGCGCCCACATCCAGACCGTGAGCACCTATCCATAACAGATGGTTTAATAATCGTGTAATTTCATCAAACATCACTCGAATGTATTGAGCTCGCTCTGGCACTTCAACACCTAGAAGTTTTTCTAACGCAAGAATATAACCATGCTCATTTGACATCATGGATACATAATCAAGACGATCCATATAACCAATACTTTGATTATAGGGTTTTGACTCCGCCAGTTTTTCAGTTGCACGATGCAACAAACCAATGTGTGGATCGGCTCGCTGAATAACTTCTCCATCCATTTCTAAAATTAGACGTAGCACACCATGGGCTGCAGGATGCTGGGGACCAAAATTCAGTGTGTAATTGCGAATTTCAGGCATGTTTATTCTTCACTTTCCGATTCATTAGCAGACAGGTCTTGACGATTATTATTTTCTCTAATAACCCGTGGCACAAGAACGCGTGGCTCAATACTCACAGGCTCATATACAACACGTTTCTGTTCTTCGTCATAACGCATTTCAACATTACCTGACAAAGGAAAATCTTTTCTAAAAGGGTGACCCACAAAACCGTAATCGGTAAGAATACGACGTAGATCAGGATGCCCGTCAAAATGAATACCAAATAGATCAAACGCTTCTCGCTCAAACCAGTTAACACCATTCCAGATATCTACAACTGATTTAACAACAGGGTAAGCATCATCTTCAGCAAACACGCGAACACGAATACGTTGATTATTTTTAATTGATAATAAATGAGACACGACTGCAAAACGTTTACGGTCAGACTGGTTTTTAGGAAGCTCGTCACCAAATTTTAAACGACCATGCTGCGCACTATCAATACCCCGGCTAAAGCCGTTTGCGGATGCATCGGTTTTCCATTCATCCTGACCATAAGCAGAATAATCAACACCACACAAATCTATTAGAATCTCAAAAGCAAAAGCGTCATCATTATGCAATTTTTTACAAACCGCGAGATAATCACTTGCAGATACTTCGATTGTGATCTCACCCAGCTCTAATGTTTTACTTTGCAGCTGACTTCCAAAGGACTGTTCAAGCTGTTCTGATAACTTTTCAATCTTGCTCATATTTATTAAGCCTGACGCGCAATAGTGCAGGTGCGCTTAATTTTGTTTTGCAATTGAATGATGCCATATATCAGCGCTTCAGCTGTCGGAGGACAACCGGGCACATAAATATCTACGGGAATAATTCGATCACAGCCCCTGACCACAGAATAAGAGTAATGATAATAACCACCACCATTGGCACATGACCCCATTGAGATAACCCAACGTGGTTCTGGCATCTGGTCATAAACTTTGCGAAGTGCCGGTGCCATTTTATTTGTCAGGGTACCCGCAACAATCATTACATCTGATTGACGAGGTGAACCGCGAAATATTATACCGAAGCGATCCAGATCATAACGTGAAGCTCCAGCTTGCATCATTTCTACTGCGCAACAGGCCAGACCAAATGTCATTGGCCACATAGAACCAGTACGCGCCCAGTTAACAACCGTATCAACAGAGGTTGTTACATAACCTTTTTCCAGAATGCCTTCTATTCCCATTCTAGCGCCCCTTTTTTCCACTCATATATAAAACCAATCACTAATATTCCAAGGAAAATGCCCATTGCAACAATGCCGAATAAACCAACATCTTCAAGCACAATAGCCCAGGGGAATAAAAAGGCGATTTCTAAATCAAAAATAATAAACAGGATAGCAACCAGATAGAAACGCACATCAAACTTCAGTCGCGCATCTTCAAATGCGGAGAAGCCGCACTCATATGGTGAATTTTTTACCTCATCGGGCTTGCTGGGAGCAAGAATAAATCCACCAAGCGCAATCATAGCGACACCAACGAATAAACCAACACAGATAAATATTAAAACGGGTATGTAATTTTCGAGCATTTTATAATTTTCTCACAGCCAGTAACGACGAGGTAAAGCTCTTGTAATATTTTTTCAGCACTGACTTTAGTCAAAAAGTTTGCGATTGTCATCACTTATTATGTGTATTCCATGATAAGTGCGATTTATAGTAATTGTTATGTAAGTAAGGTTTGCTGAATTTTTGAATTTTAAAATGCGTTATTCTTTTTAAGAATATTATTATTTTATTATTTTGCTTTTATAAATATCAGGTGTATTTTAATGTTAAAAATGAACCTGATATTTATTAAATATGGTGCCGATGACTGGAGTCGAACCAGCACGAGCAAAGCCCACTACCCCCTCAAGGTAGCGTGTCTACCAATTTCACCACATCGGCGTGATTTATACTTTATTATCTTCACGAACGCTCGGGCCTCCTGCCCTCCCTTAATTTTACGCATACCCGGCACAACATCCTGTTGTGCGTGAATGGCTCCTTGCCCGCCATTCACCCAATTTCACCACATCGGCGTGAAATATATTACAAACAAAATCGCGATCTAAAGACCGCTCCTACATTTGAGGTTTTCACAGTAGGAGCGATCTTTAGATCGCGATAGAGTAACTTTCTATTCTGAAGCAGGAATATCGCTAGCTGGAGCTTCATCAGCTACAGGAACATCACTTGCCGGTGCTGAGTCTACAGGCGCAGGCATTTCTGCATCAGGCATATCAGCTGGCATAGGCATATCTGTTGCCGGTAACTCAGCAGGCTGCTCAAGTACTGAACCATTATCCACACTACTTTCGCCACCCAACTGGGCAGAAAAATAAGCTAAACCCAGACTGGTTGAGAAGAAAGCAGCAGCAAGTATCGCTGTAGTTCGACTCAGAAAATTAGCTGCACCACGTGCACCAAATACCGAGCCCGATGAACCGCCGCCACCACCTAAAGCTGCACCTGCATCAGCACCTTTACCGCGCTGAAGCATTATCAGGCCAATAATGACCAGAGAAAGCAACACATGTATAACAAGAAGAATTGAAATCACTTAGTTTTTACCCTTAACCTGCCGCCTGGCAGATTGCTAGAAAATCGGCAGGCTTCAGTGACGCACCACCAATCAGACCACCATCGATATCAGACTGACCAATAAGCTCTTTTGCATTACCTGCATTCATTGAACCGCCGTATAATATTTGTAAACCTTCAGCCACTTCAGCATTAAGCGCAGCTATTTTGCCGCGAATAAATGCGTGTACTTCCTGAGCTTGTTCAGGAGTTGCTGTTTTGCCCGTACCAATTGCCCATACAGGCTCATATGCAATAACACCATCAGCTAGCGCTTCAACACCCTCTAGTGAAATTACCGCATCAATTTGACGTGAACAAACATCATTTGTTACACCAGATTCACGCTCTTCAAGCGTTTCACCAATACAGAAGATAGGCTTAAGACCATTACGACGAGCCGCAGCAAAACGTTTTGCAACCAGCTCATCACTTTCGCCATATAAAGCACGGCGTTCAGAGTGACCAATAATGGCATACTCACAACCAATTTCTTTCAGCATTTCACCTGAAATTTCGCCAGTAAACGCACCTTTATCTTCATCACAGATATTCTGTGAACCAATTTTGATATCAGAACCATCAGCTGCACCTGATACGCGTGGAATAAATACCGCAGGAGGACAAACCACTACAACCGCATTATTTATCGAACCCATACCTTCTTTGATACCCGCAACAAGCTCTTTAACCGATTCACATGAACCATTCATTTTCCAGTTGCCAGCTACCATTGGTTTACGCATAGATCCACTCCGAATTCTTATTTTTAAAGGGGGCACAGTTTATAGGGCTGAACGCCTTGTTGCAAGCTGGAAGTGACCGTCTTATGTCGTAAGTTAGAAGCCTTAAGTCAATAAACACAAAAAAAGCGAACCTCCCCGAGGGTGGCTCGCTTTTGACTTCTAACTTACGCCGCCTGACTTACGGCTTAGCTCGGATTGGCATGCGCCACAGAAGCTGATACTGCATCTGCAATTTGCTGCGCATAAGCTGTAACCTGCTTACCTTCTTCTCCTTCAACCATAACCCGTATCAAGGGTTCAGTACCTGAAGCACGCAATAATACACGACCCCGTCCATTTAACTGCTTTTCTACTTCTTCTACAGCCTGCTGCACTTTAGGCTCACCAATCGGATTGGTTTTAACCGGCAGGGGCACATTAATTAATATTTGAGGCATCATCGTCATATCCGCTAATGCTTCTACCAAAGTAGAATTCGAATCAGCCAGATACGCCATTACCTGTAAGGCAGATACGATACCATCACCCGTTGTAGTTCTATCAAGACAAATGATATGACCTGAGTTTTCTCCGCCTAATGACCAGCCTTTCTCCCTCAGGCACTCCATCACGTAACGATCACCCACATCAGTACGTACAAACTCAAGACCCAGTTTCTTAATAGCAAGCTCCAGCCCCAGGTTACTCATCATCGTTCCTGCGACACCACCCTGGGGCTCACCAGCAGCCAGTCTGGCTTTGGTAATAATATACAGAATTTCATCTCCATCTATAATCTGCCCCTTACTATCAACCATCATCAGTCGATCACCATCACCATCAAAAGCAATACCAATATCAGCTCGATTCTGCAATACGGCTGCTGCTAATGTATTAGGGTGAGTTGAACCGCAGTTCTCATTAATATTTACACCGTCAGGTTTATCAGCAATGGTTATTACCTCGGCACCCAGCTCAGCAAATACATTCGGTGCTATGTGGTAGGTTGCTCCATTAGCACAATCCAGCACAACTTTAATACCTTTAAATGTTGTGCCAATCGGTATTGTTGCTTTACATGATTCAATATAACGGCCCTGCGCATCTTCAATACGTTCAGCTTTTCCAAGCGATGCCGAGTCAACAATTTCCATTTCTTTTTCGAACATTGCCTCGATTTCATTTTCAATATCATCTGGCAACTTGGTACCTTCTGCAGAGAAAAATTTAAGCCCGTTATCGTAGAAAGGGTTGTGTGAAGCTGAGATAACAATACCAGCCGAAGCGCGTAATGTTCGCGTGAGATATGCAATACCAGGTGTTGGCATTGGACCAATAATCTTCGAATCTACACCTGCAGCAGATAAACCCGCTTCAAGTGAAGCCTCAAACATATATCCGGAAATACGAGTATCTTTACCAATAACCACCAGATTATTACCATGATTTGCCAGCACTTTACCGACAGACCAGCCCAGTTTCATTACCGCCTGAGGCGTCATCTGCCCCTGACCAACACGCCCACGAATACCATCTGTTCCAAAATATTTTTTTGCCATTCAATTTTCCATTAATTACTTTTATATTTATGCCGTAAATCCGTTATCAGTATTTATTTTTTAATCAATCTGATAACTAGCGCTTAATAAGTATAGATCATCATTACACAGCATTCATAACATCACAAACCTTAAGCGCCTCAACAGTCGGCTGCACATCATGCACCCTAAAAAGACTAGCCCCGTTTGTTCTGGCAAGTACCGCAGCAGCAACACTTGCATATAATCGCTGATCAGACGGTGCATTTTCAAGTATTGCACCCAGCATACTCTTACGTGATAAACCGACTAATAATGGCAAATCAAAAGATTGAAATTCATTCAGATTTTTTAATAACTGTAAATTATGTTCAAGACTTTTACCAAAACCAAAACCCGGATCCAGTATTAAATTATTACGTTTAATTCCAGCGTCAACACACGATTTAATACGCTGCTCAAAAAAACACTTAATATCATCAACTACGTTTTTATAATGTGGATTTACCTGCATCGTTCTCGGTGCTCCCTGCATGTGCATTAAACAGACCGGCACATTTAATGACGCACAAGCCTCTAAAGCTCCATTCGCGCGCAAACCATTTACATCATTTATGATATCAGCACCCGCGTTAACTGCTGCACTCATCACTTCAGGTTTACTGGTGTCAATTGAGATACACACGTCACTTTGCTTTCTGATCAGCTCGATAACAGGAATAACTCGCTGCAGCTCATCACTAACAGACACCTCTTCAGCACCCGGACGAGTAGACTCTCCACCCACGTCAATTATTACTGCACCCTGGCGATGCATTTCCAGAGCCTGTGTCAGCGCCGATTCAACAGTGTTAAATCGCCCCCCATCTGAAAAAGAATCCGGGGTTGTATTGAGAATACCCATAACCAGAGATTTATTAGATGACAACAAAGAATAAAAACGACTCATAATATTTAAATTAAAACTCTACTTATTATTTATTTGCTACTTTAATTCCAGACAAATATTAAAAAACATGCCCCAACTCAATAAACCATAGCATCAACAATTGCCCCGTCAAATCACAATAGCTTTACTACACTTTAACAACAACCTTACCAACAGACAGCTTTGATTATGCACATGACTTCAGACAATAAAATACTATCACCATTAACAGGCACCATAAAACGAAAAAGGGCACCTATATCAGGTGCCCTACAATACTAAGATTACTGTATTCGTTAGTGAAGACTGGCTGGACCACCTATAGACCCATCACCTTTATCTTCTTTTTTAGCTTCTTCTTTTTTTGAAGAATCTGGTGTTGATGGCTTATCATCATCACTCCAGTCTTTTGGAGGACTCACGTCCTTACGTGCCATCAATTGATCGATCTGGTCTGAATCAATCGTTTCATACTTCATTAAAGCATCTGACATGGAATGCAGAATATCCAGATTATCATTCAACATTTCTTCAGCGCGCTTGTAATTACGATCAATAAATTCACGAATCTCTTCATCTATTACTCGAGCAGTATCATCCGCAAGATTTTTATGCTGAGTCACAGAACGCCCCAGGAATACTTCACCTTCATCTTCAGAGTACGCCAATGGACCTAACTTTTCTGACAATCCCCACTTGGTAACCATATTACGCGCAATATCGGTAGCACGTTCTATATCATTTGAAGCACCAGTAGTTACATTATCAAGACCAAAAATAACTTCTTCAGCAATACGTCCACCAAATAAACTGGAAATCTGACTTTCCAGACGACGTTTGCTATAGCTATAACGATCTTCTGTAGGCAAGAACATAGTCACACCCAAAGCACGACCGCGGGGAATAATACTAACCTTATAAACCGGGTCATGATCAGGCACTAAACGACCAACAATGGCATGACCTGCTTCATGGTAGGCTGTTAACTTCTTCTCGTCCTCAGACATAACCATTGATTTACGCTCAGCGCCCATCATGATTTTATCTTTAGCTCGTTCGAAGTGATCCATATACACTTCTCTGGCATTCTCACGAGCCGCAAACAATGCCGCTTCATTCACCAGGTTAGCCAGATCAGCACCTGAAAAGCCCGGTGTACCACGAGCAATCAAAGACGCTTTAACATCATCAGAAGCGGGCACTTTACGCATATGAACCTTAAGAATCTGTTCACGACCACGCACATCAGGAAGCGGCACAACGACCTGACGGTCAAAACGACCAGGACGTAATAATGCAGGATCAAGCACATCAGGACGGTTAGTTGCTGCAATAACGATTACACCTTCATTACCTTCAAAACCATCCATTTCAACCAATAACTGATTCAGTGTTTGCTCACGTTCATCGTGACCACCACCAACGCCAGCACCACGATGACGACCTACCGCATCTATTTCATCAATAAAGATAATGCAAGGTGCATGTTTTTTAGCCTGCTCAAACATATCACGCACACGAGACGCACCGACACCTACGAACATTTCAACGAAGTCTGAACCTGAAATAGTAAAGAATGGAACTTTAGCTTCACCTGCAATAGCTTTAGCCAGTAAAGTTTTACCTGTACCAGGAGAGCCCACCATCAAAACACCACGTGGAATCTGACCACCCAGTTTCTGGAATTTACCCGGATCACGCAGAAACTCAACCAACTCACCAACTTCGTCTTTGGCTTCTTCAACACCCGCCACATCTGCAAATGTTGTTTTAATTTCTTCTTCGCCCAGCATACGCGCTTTGCTCTTGCCAAATGACATAGCACCACGACCACCGCCGCCGCCCTGCATCTGACGCATAAAGAAGATCCAGATACCAATTAACAACAGGAACGGGAACCAGGATATAAAGATATTCATTAATAACGAAGGCTGCTCAGGCTCTTTCGCAACAATTTTTACATTATTCTCAAGCAAAACACCTAACATAGCCGTATTGTCAGTTTCAGGACTATAAGTACTAAAAACCTTTAGATCACGCGTTTTACCAGTGATTTTACGACCTGCTATAACAACTTCTGAGACATTTCCATTCTTTACTTCAGAAGTAAAATCGGAATAGGCAAATTCAGCCTCTTTATTTGCTCGTTGAGAGAAATTACTGAATACAGATAACAGAATAAGGGCAATAACACCCCATAGAATCAAATTTTTGACCAGGTCGTTCAAGACAACACCTCGGTTAATTAAACATTATTATAAAAATACTACACAGACAGGCTAAAAGCTAGCATCAAATACATCTCTGAATGCCTTTTACAATGGGGGCATTGGAGAGAAAAACAACCGCCTAACCTTTAAACCCCGTAGCAAGGCCGTATACTTCCTTGCTTCGCGCCCGAGACGCCTTAGGCTTACGCATAACAACACGATTAAAGTGAAGCCGCATCTGTTTGACATACTCATCAAAACCTTCACCCTGAAAGAGTTTGACCAGTAAACCCCCTTCAGGTTTCAATACCTGCTGAGATAAATCAAGCGCCAGTTCAGCCATATACATGGCTCGGGGAATATCTACTGCCTGCTGCCCACTCATATTGGGGGCCATATCACAAATTACAAGGTCCGGTTTATCAGATCCCAGTGTATTTAACAGCTCATCAAATATCTCCTCTTCAAGGAAATCACCAGTAATGATCTCTACACCCTCCATTGGGTCCATAGGAAGAATATCCAGAGCAATTATACGCCCCCTGCCTTTAAGTTTGCGCACAACATACTCACACCAGCTACCCGGGGCCGCGCCTAGATCTATAACAACGCTTCCCGGTTTGAGCAGGTAATCTTTTTCATCGATTTCTTTGAGTTTATATACGGCACGTGAACGATAGCCGTCTTTTTGAGACTGCTTGACGAATTCGTCGTCAAAATGCTCTTTCAGCCAGTTACCGCTTGATTTGCTTCTTGCCACAATAATTTACTTTGTAAACTCTGAATTAAGGAATTAGATTATGCAGTGGTGGCCTGCTTTTTAACTTTTTCAAGAAACTCTGCGAAAAAACCAACAAATAAGGCAATACACAACCCCGCAAAAAACGATACAACAACTATTATTATCCGCCCCATACCCACCGACTTTAATGATTGCAGAGGCTCTGTAATCGCACGAGTCTCTAACAAGTTGTTTTGCTGTATAACTAACCTTTCAAGCTCTTCATTTGTCTGAAGCTGTTTTCGGTGGTTTTCAGTGAGTTTATTGCTGTTAATTTCACGTGTATTTTCTAAAGTTATCTGTAACTGCTCTTCTAACCTTGCCAATGTATTACGGTTTTTTCTAATCTCAGCATCGACCATCATTAATGAAATAGCCTGCCCTTCAGTACCCACTTCCCTCATTGCTTTTCGTTTTATCTTTGTCGAAGCCTTTACAAAATCACCCGTTTCTTTTATTCGGTTTTCCAACAGAACTTTCTTCGTATCTAAACGTTTATTTTGCGAAACCAGCAAACCTTCTTGCTCTTTCAACATCATAATTTCATTTTTAAATTGATTTTCTGACAACTCTAGGTCTTTTCTTTTTAATAATGAAACCCTTTGATGATCTTGTTTTATCTTGAGAATAAGAGAATTAAGTAATTCAATATAAACATCGGCGTAGTCTTCCTGCCCTTTTAAATCAATAAAAATGATATTACTGTTTTTTTCTAATTTAACTTTTATATCGGGCATTTTTTCAAATTCAGGATGAAGAACCAAATACTCTTTTGCCATTAACGGTATGTAACTCTGCTTAATTTTAGCTAACAGGCTTGATGGCTTTTCTATATAAACCGGTTGACCCGATGTCCCATAAGACATAGCTCCGATTTCAATTGCAGTTGAATAATTATACTGCTTTGGCATCGAAAACGAAAAAATGAGACCCGCAGCAGTAAACACCAGCATTACTGTAAACAACAATATTTTTCGTTTAGCCAGCACCAACCATAAATCAATCAGGCTAATTTCATCATCCTGCTGAGCTGAATTCAGCATCACAAAACGTACATTTGACTCTAATTCGTACTGCGAAGCCATATGATCGGTGTTTTTCAAATCACTCATATTAATAATATCTTCCAATTTTTATGATTCACTACTACTTTAACGCGCAAATTCTACCGTTATAAGAACCGACATATCAACCTCTATTTAGTATATAATTATGACCGCGTTTAGCATTTGCTAACAGAACACTCCACATTTAAACGAGCCCTTGTGACGACTAAAGCCATATGCCACTTTTAAAACATCAACTAAAACACCTTAAAACCCTGACACATAACCTCAAACCCGTGATAATGATTGGCCAGAACGGCGTCACAGACAATATTCTAAAAGAACTCGAGATTGCGCTAGACTTTCATGAACTAGTAAAAATCAAGATAGCTGGCGAGAACAAAGCCAGCTGCGCATCTGTAATTGAACAGCTGATTAATACCTCTTCGGCTGAAACAGTTCAAAAAATTGGTAAAACATTAACGCTATATCGGCGCAATCGTGAAAAACCCAAAATTGAATTACCTAAAAAATAACCATTAATTAAACAGTTTGAGCACGTTTTTTGACATTCGACAGGAACTCAGTAAAAAACACAACGAAAATAGCCACAAACAAGCCGGCCATTAACGACACAATTACAATTAATTTCTTACCTATACCAACAGACTCTAATGACTTCATTGGTGCAATTACTGCTCGTGTATCCCTTAAACCGTTTAACTCATATTGAAGACCGGCTATTACTTCTTTTTTTAATAATATATTATTTTGATGATCAAGCAGCATTTTAGCCAAACCCAATTGTAAAGCAGATCCCTTACTTTTTTCTATTTGCTGAGCCTGCTCATTATCTATATCTTGCTTTTGCAACTTATTATCTATATCCGATATTAATTGCTTGTGATAATACTGGGATCTCTTATTCGACTTTATTTGATTATTAAGTTTTTCTCGTAAACTTTTTTGCTTAATCGTTAAGCGTTCTTCAATATCCGATAATTTATTACGGTTAGATTGAATTTGATTATCAAGCAATAATACGGTCATTGCCTCAGGTCCTGAATTAATATTGTTAATCGTTTTCTTACGGCTATGTAGTTCTTTTTCGATCGTATCAGACAAATCAGTAATACGACTTTCCAGAAGCTTATCAACCTCATCTATACGACTTAAATCAGCTGTAAGTTTTCCAAACTCATCTGATAATGCGGCTAGCTTAATACGATTATTTTTATTCTGCACAATCAATTGCTGTTTATGCACGCTAACTAATAATTCATCATTTAAATTCTGAATAATAATATTCGAATTTAATATTTTTGTTTCAAATGTTTTTTTCTTCAATTTCAATGTAACCGGATCGGTAAGCACCTCAAGGGCCATCACCTCCTTCTGCAATGCAAACTCATACTTATTTTTAAAAACATCTAATTGTGGCTGATGATCCTTCTGAATAGAGTCGACAACACTCTGAATCACAGCTAAGTAAATTAATGCATCACTTTCCTGACCTCGAGTAGTAACAACCAGTAAATCACTATTTTTAGACAACTTAACTGTGATTTTAGGCGCCTGAGTTAATTGAGGGTTTTCATTAAGATATTGAACTTGCGCAAGTGGAATATAACTCTTATTAAGTTTTTCAAGCACATTACCAGGAGACTCAATAAATTCTAATGATTTCACACCATCATTATCGACTAGTATTTTACCAATTTGTAATACAGCCGTGTATTCAAAAGCAACAGGCTTAATAAATGAAAAAGCAATACCCGCTATTAAAAAAGCCAGAAATATAGCAAACAACATAAAACGACGTTTAGTTAAAACAAGCCACAAATCAAGTAGATTAATTTCATCATCACGGTCAACATTCATAAGCTGTACAAATTGCTGTTGATTATCCTGACCTAATACATGAATTTTAGACAATTCTTCTTTATTAGTCATTTTGACTGTTCCACGCTTCTACTCTGTAAACCAGATTGGTATTATTCATACGTGTTTTAGCTGTTTTTGAGATGAAAGTCTATCAGTAATCAGGTGTTTACTCTTATTCACTAGATGTTTATGATATAAACGCATTTTTTCAAATACATTTCATAATAGAATTTTATACGCGGCCTGACTCGAGTCACTGAGCGATAACTTAGAACAAAACCAGAATCATTACATTTTTATTGATTGGAATTCTAACCAATTTATTAGCGTACTTTAAATATAATGAACTTCAACAACCTCCAGCCCACGAATACCACCTGGCGTCTTAACTTCAGCAACATCACCTTCCTGCTTGCCAATTAATGCTCTGGCAATAGGTGAATTCACAGAAATCATATTTGCCTTTATATCCGCTTCATCTTCACCGACGATTTGATAGGTAATATCTTCACCTGTTTCTTCATCACACAAATCAACAGTGGTACCAAAGATTACTTTGCCATTGGCATTTTGCTTAGTTACATCAATAACAACAGCAACACCTAATTTTCCATCAATCTCTTTTATTCGCCCTTCACAAAAACTCTGCTGCTCACGAGCTGCATGGTATTCTGCATTTTCCTTTAAATCACCGTGCTCTCGTGCCACAGCGATTGCTTCTATAATTCTCGGACGATCAACCGTCTTTAACTGCTTTAATTCATCCATTAGCATTTTTGAGCCACGGACAGTCATGGGTACTTTATCCACTTCGTTATCTCCTTATGAGAAAATTTCACGAAACATATATTCTATATTTCAGTTTTATTACTGAATATTAGTGACTTCATTCATATCTAAAGTCGCTGGATCCTGAGTATAAAAAAATACCAGGATAATTAGGTTTTTATTTTTAAATAAAGACTATCTAGACGCTATCTCTTGATGAAGATCCTGCAATCGGTTTACCTGGTTTTCCGATTGAGACTTAAGAGCCATGCAGGTAGCTTTTGCACCTGCAATAGTAGTCGTATAACTCACCTTATGCTGCAATGCGGCAGCACGAATAGTAAATGAATCAGAAATCGCCTGTTTACCTTCAGTGGTATTTACAATCAGCGCAATCTCATCATTCTTAATCATATCCACAATATGAGGACGACCTTCATACACTTTGTTTACCACTGTGCAGTCAACGCCATTTTCATTTAATTTCGCAGCGGTTCCTCGAGTTGAAAGCACTTCAAAATTCAACTCATTTAATAATCGCCCAACCTCAACAGCCGCTTTATGATCACGCTCACGCACACTCACAAATACTTTGCCTGAAGTTGGTAAATCTACACCTGCACCTAACTGAGCTTTCGCAAAGGCTTCGCCAAAAGTACGACCAACACCCATTACTTCACCCGTTGATTTCATCTCAGGACCCAGCAAAGGATCAACACCCGGGAATTTAACGAATGGGAATACCGATTCTTTTACTGAATAATAATCAGGAACTACTTCTTCAGTAACACCCTGGTCTTTCAGCGAAACACCCGCCATACAGCGTGCAGCTACTTTAGCTAAAGGCACACCTATCGCTTTAGAAACAAAAGGCACAGTACGAGATGCACGAGGATTAACCTCTAACATATAAATTTCTTCACCCTGAATCGCAAACTGGATATTCATTAATCCAATTACCTGCATTTCAAGCGCAATTTCTTTTGTTTGTTCACGCAATCTATCCTGAATTTCTTTAGATAAACTGTAAGGCGGTAACGAACAAGCAGAGTCACCGGAGTGAACACCTGCTTGCTCGATATGCTCCATAATAGAACCAATTAAAACGTCAGTACCGTCACAAATTGCATCAACATCTACTTCGATTGCATCATCCAGGAATCGATCCAGTAAAACTGGCGCATCATTTGAAACGCTCACTGCTGTTTTCATGTAGTGAGCTAAATCTGCTTCGTTGTGAACAATTTCCATAGCACGACCACCTAAAACATAAGATGGGCGCACAACAATCGGATATCCGATTTCTTCAGCTTGACCTGTCGCTTCTTCTGCAGAGCGAGCAAGACGATTTGGTGGTTGCTTCTGACCCAGTTTTTCAATTAACTGCTGGAATCTTTCACGATCTTCTGCCAGATCAATTCGATCAGGTGACGTACCAATTATAGGCACACCAGCTGCTTCTAAATCACGAGCCAGTTTTAATGGTGTTTGCCCACCGTACTGAACTATCACACCTTTGGGTTTTTCCAGCTCCAGCACTTCAAGCACATCTTCCAATGTTAATGGCTCAAAATACAAACGATCTGAAGTATCAAAATCGGTAGAAACTGTTTCAGGGTTACAGTTAATCATAATGGTTTCATAACCATCTTCGCGCATTGCTAAAGCAGCATGAACACAACAGTAATCAAATTCAATACCCTGACCGATTCGGTTTGGGCCGCCGCCTAGAACAACAATTTTTTCCTTGTTGCTGGTTTGCGCTTCACATTCTTCTTCATACGTCGAATAAAGATAAGCTGTTTCAGTTGAGAACTCAGCCGCACAGGTATCAACACGTTTGTAAACCGGACGAATGCCCAGAGATTGACGATGCTCGCGTACCGTATTTTCAGAAACGCCCATCAATACAGCCATACGACGATCAGCAAAACCTTTACGTTTTAGCTTAAACATTTCATCTTTATCAATATCGGTTAACTTACGCGTGCGTAAATTTTCTTCAATATTAATAATGTCCTCAACCTGCACCAGGAACCAGGGATCAATATGAGTTAACTGTTGAATGGTATCGTAATCCATTCTCCCCTTACGGAAAGCTTCAGCTAAATACCAGATACGATCGGCACCGGGTTGCTGTAACTCCTGACGTAATGTGGTTTCTATATCTTCATCAGACATATCTTCAGGTAAAATTTCACTGAAACCATCCACATCCACTTCAAGACCGCGCAAGGCTTTTTGCATTGATTCCTGGAAAGTACGACCAATCGCCATAACCTCACCCACAGACTTCATCTGTGTAGTTAAGGTATTTTCGGCCTGCGGGAATTTTTCAAATGTGAAACGTGGAATTTTTGTTACCACGTAATCAATTGAAGGTTCAAATGATGCAGGCGTCGCACCGCCAGTTATGTCATTGCTTAATTCATCCAGCGTATAACCTACCGCTAACTTTGCTGCTACTTTTGCAATTGGGAAACCCGTTGCTTTTGAAGCTAATGCAGATGAACGTGAAACTCGTGGGTTCATTTCAATAATGGTCATACGGCCATCAGCAGGATTTACTGAGAATTGAACATTTGAACCACCGGTTTCAACGCCGATTTTACGTAACACCTTCAATGAAGCATCACGCATAATCTGGAATTCTTTATCCGTTAAGGTTTGTGCCGGCGCAACCGTTATAGAGTCACCTGTGTGAATCCCCATAGGGTCAAAGTTTTCTATTGAACAGATAATGATGCAATTATCATTTTTGTCTCGCACCACCTCCATTTCATATTCTTTCCAACCGAGAATAGACTCTTCTACTAATAATTCTTTAGTTGGTGAAAGATCTAAACCGCGCTTACAAATTTCTTCAAATTCTTCTTTGTTATACGCAATACCACCACCGGAACCACCCATGGTGAATGATGGGCGTATGATCGTTGGAAAACCTACCATTGCCTGAACCTGATAAGCTTCTTCCATGCTATGCGCAACAGCAGCACGGGGCATATCTAAACCAATTTCTTCCATCGCAATTTTAAATTTCTCGCGATCTTCAGCCATGTCGATGGCTTCTTTTTGCGCACCGATCATTTCTACATTAAATTTTTCCAGCACACCTTCACGATCTAAATCAAGCGCACAGTTCAATGCGGTTTGACCACCCATAGTAGGCAACAATGCATCCGGTTTTTCTTTTTCTATAATTCGTGCAACCGTTTTCCAGGTGATCGGTTCAATATACGTCGCATCCGCCATACCCGGATCGGTCATGATTGTTGCTGGATTCGAGTTAACCAGAATGACACGGAAACCTTCTTCACGAAGCGCTTTACAGGCCTGGGCGCCGGAATAGTCAAACTCACACGCCTGACCAATTACGATTGGGCCTGCGCCTATAATTAATATACTTTTTATGTCGGTGCGTTTTGGCATGGTTTCTATCTTTTCTCAATCAGTTCAATAAAGTGATCAAATACGGGTGATACGTCATTGGGCCCCGGACTTGCTTCAGGGTGCCCCTGAAAACCAAATGCTGGTTTGTCGGTACGGTGAATTCCCTGCAAAGACCCATCAAACAGTGAACGATAAGTCGGTTTCAAATTATCCGGCAATGTCTCTTCATTCACAGCAAAACCGTGGTTCTGGCTTGAGATCATAACCGTTTTAGTTTCTGTATCCTGTACGGGATGGTTTGCACCGTGATGTCCAAATTTCATTTTTTCCGTTTGTGCGCCACAGGCTAAAGCCAGTAACTGGTGACCCAGGCAAATACCAAACATGGGTATATCAGTTTCTAAAACTTCTTTGATGGCGGTAATTGCATAATCACATGGCTCAGGATCACCTGGACCATTTGACAGGAACACCCCGTCTGGAGACATAGCTAACACATCAGCAGCAGATGTTTTTGCCGGTACTACCGTTACCTTGCAACCACGATCAACCAGCATATTTAAAATATTACGTTTGATACCAAAATCGTAAGCAACTACGTGATGAGATAAATCTTTAGCCTCAACCTGTTTATGAGTATTTGTCTCTATTCCCCAGCTACCCTGAGTCCACTCAAATGCTTTTTCAGTGGTTACTTCTTTTGCCAGATCCATGCCTTTTAAACCGGCAAATGCCTGTGCTTTTTCTATTGCTGCTTTTTCATCAATATTATCACCCGCAACGATGCAGGCATTTTGTGCACCTTTTTCTCGTAAGATGCGAGTTAAGCGACGCGTATCAATATCTGAAATCGCGACTACATTGTGCTTTTCAAGATATTCTGACAGTGTCATTTCACTGCGCCAGTTGCTAGCGACTAACGGCAAGTCACGAATAACCAGACCCGCGGCATGCACCTGAGCAGATTCTTCATCGCCTGAGTTAACACCCGTATTACCAATGTGCGGATAGGTAAGCGTGACTATTTGTCTCGAATAAGATGGATCGGTAAGAATTTCCTGATAACCGGACATGGCAGTATTAAATACACACTCACCGATTGACTCACCGGAAACACCAATGGATAAACCCCAGAACAGGCTACCATCTGCTAACGCTAACAGCGCTTTTTGACTCATTATGCCTCCGCTAAACATACGAAACGGGAGCAACCAATGAATGACTGCCCCCGCCTAAGAATAAAGTATTAAAAATCGTGTAAAAATCCGGCTGAGTATAGCAAATATATGGAATCGCCTCCATTACTATTTGCTTATCTAGGTTGGTATTTTGTGGATAATTTTCCTGATTTATTTACTCAAAGTCAGGCCCAACTTTTTACAAATCTAATTCTTTGAGGTAATTCCGCTCAAATTAAGCACTCAAGTAAGTGACTTCGTATTACTTTTGATGGCATCACAGCAGGGGGACAGAGCGCAAAAAGCGGCAATCTTTCCCCGATGGAGTCATGTTATAACAGTGTAATTAAAGTTTTTTATAGACATAAAAAAAGCCGGAACTCGTAAGTTCCGGCTTTAGTAATAGTGGCGTCCCCAAGGGGAGTCGAACCCCTGTTGCCTGGATGAAAACCAGGTGTCCTAGGCCTCTAGACGATGGGGACGCAGTCCCATCTCGATCAGCACTCAAATAAAGAGACTCATCAAAAGAGAGCGCGAATTATAGGGAGCAATTTACCACCCGTCAACAATATATTTAAGAAAATCCCCTTTATTTAAGTAATTCCTAATACTTAAAAGATGCTTGCCATTTAAAACGGCCATAGGTTAGGGTTTGCGAGCTACTTTTCACAGGTAGCTCACATCCGCAGTGGAGCACATGATGTGATCAAATTTAATATGGAGGTTTCAAATGAAACACTTAAAAGTATCATTTACCCGATTATTTTTTTCTACGGGTTTTGTATTAGCGTGTATTTTCTCATCAACTGCTCAAACGGCTACTGTCAGTGATTTATTAATTACCGAAATCATGGCAAACCCGTCAGCCGTTTCTGACACTCAGGGAGAATGGTTTGAATTATTTAACCCTACCAGTGAAAGCATAAACTTAAGCGGCTTAATGCTTTCAGACGACGGCAGTAATAACCATACCATTTCCACAGACAGCAGTTTACAAATAAGCTCTGGCAGTTACTTTGTAATGGCTCGTAATGGTAACAGCACCTTAAATGGAGGGTTCACTGCAGATTATGTTTACAGTGGCTTCTCATTAGGGAATAGCAGTGATCAGATTATTTTTTCTGACGCACTGGGAGAGTTGCTACGCCTGGATTACGACTCTGGTTTCGCACCAGCAGGTGCAAGCATGGAATTAATTGACGCAGTGATGCTGCCATCAAATTATGCGGCAACAACAACCGCATTTGGTTCAGGCGATTTTGGTACACCTGGAACTGCGGGCTCATTTAACCACACAACCCCGTCACCTGTTCCATTACCCGCTAGCGCATGGCTTATGGGCTCAGGCTTACTGGGGCTAATTGGCCTTAGTCGTAAGTCACAGACCTGATAAACAGTTTTTCTTTTAACCCTTCCAGTTTCCAACCACTGCGGGAAACTGGAAGACTTACGATCAATGACTTAAGACTTCTTTTCTTCCTTAGCCCATGAGTCACGAAGCGTCACAGTACGGTTAAACACCAGATCATCAGGCGAACCCGCATCACGACAAAAATAACCTTCACGCTCAAACTGAAAACGCTCACCTGATTCAGCATCTGCCAATGCAGGCTCAAGCATGCATTGTTTTAACACAAGAAGTGAACCCGGGTTCATACGCTCTTTAAAATCAATACCGTCTTTACCATCATCAGGCGTTGGATGATTAAACAGGCGATCATATAGGCGCACCTCTGCCTGTATAGCATGAGCTACTGATACCCAGTGAATAACCCCCTTCACTTTACGACCCTCCGGTTTTTTACCTAAAGTATCAGGGTCATATGAACAACGCAGCTCTGTAATTTCACCCTGCTCATCTTTAATAACCTGATCACAACGAATCACATAACCTGAACGCAAACGCACCTCTTTATCCAACACCAGGCGTTTAAATTTATTATTGGCCGATTCGCGAAAATCCTCTCTATCTATATAAACTTCACGACTAAAAGGCACACTACGTTTACCAAAATCTTCGTTTTGAGGGTGATTAGGAACATTTAACTCTTCGACTTTATCTTCAGGATAGTTCTCAATAACTACCTTAAGCGGATTCATAACAGCAAGGCGTCGAGGCGCGTTAACATTAAGGTCTTCACGAATGGTTGCTTCCAACATGCCCATTTCAACAGAGTTTTCGACTTTACTTATACCAATACGAATACAAAACTCACGAATAGAGCCCGGAGTAAAACCACGTCGCCGCAAACCCGCAATAGTTGGTAAACGAGGATCATCCCAACCACTAACCAGTTTTTCATCAACCAACTGAGTCAATTTACGTTTACTCATCACCGTATACTGCAAATTCAAACGAGAAAATTCGATTTGCTGTGGATGACATTCAATTGAAATATTATCCAGCACCCAGTCATACAAAGGGCGATGATCGGCAAACTCAAGTGTACAAAGAGAATGAGTAATACCTTCAATTGCATCTGAAATGGGATGAGTGAAATCATACATTGGATAAATAGACCACGCATCTCCTGTTTGATGATGCTCAACCCCTTTTCGAATTCGATAAAGCATTGGGTCACGCATATTTATATTGGGCGAAGCCATATCAATTTTGGCACGCAAAACCCGCACACCATTATCAAATTCACCCTTTTTCATACGCTCGAACAAATCAAGATTCTCTTCAACAGAACGATCACGATACGGACTGTTCTTACCCGCTTCTTTTAACGAGCCACGATATTCACGGGTTTCTTCCGCATTTAAATCACAGACATATGCCTTTCCTGCTTTAATTAACTCAAGCGCATACTCAAACAACTGATCAAAATAACTCGACGAATAATACAAACGATCCTGCCAGTCAAAGCCCAGCCACTTAACATCTTCCTGAATCGAATTAACGAAATCAACATCCTCTTTTTCAGGGTTGGTATCGTCAAATCGCAGGTTACAGGTGCCGTTATAATCTTCAGCAACACCAAAATTCAGCACTATAGATTTAGCGTGCCCAATATGTAAATAACCATTTGGCTCAGGTGGAAAACGAGTAGCGACTTTGCCATCATTTTTATTTGCGGCGAGATCCGCATCGATGATATGACGAATAAAATTTGCAGGTTTTGTGGTTTCTTCTGTGCTCATTACTTGTTGATTCTGTGGTTAATTTTGAATTGGCGGGTATTTTAGCCTTTATTAATGAAAGTTATAAGATGCAAAAACAAAATCCCCCTCTTTTTCAAGAGCGGAATTAAGGAGAGTTAGCATTATTTAATTTATAACTCCAGGCAAACTACTAAGGTGATACCTAACCCCACTCGGAGTATTTCAGCTCCCACTCCCAGGCATGCCGTAAAATCACATCTAGCCCGGCAAATTCTGGCTTCCAGCCTAACTCCTTCTGCAATAAAGAAGAATCTGCTACCAGTCGAGCCGGATCACCATCACGTCGCTCGCCCATCAATACTGTAAAATCTTTACCTGTGACTTCTTTAGCTATATCGATCAACTCTTTAATAGAATAGCCAAGACCATTACCCATGTTGTACGCTTTTGTTTCACCACCAGCAACCAGATGCTCCAGCCCCAACAAATGCGCACTACATAAATCATTAATATGTATATAATCACGTATACAGGTCCCATCGGGCGTATCGTAATCAGCACCAAAAATAGTAATATTGTCACGACGGCCTGAAGCGGCCTGCAACACAAGAGGGATTAAATGAGTTTCTGGTATATGTCGCTCACCCAACTCTCCATCAGGATCAGCACCCGCAGCATTAAAATAACGCAAACTAACTGACTTCAAACCATAGGCATGGTCAAAATCGCGAAGAATTTGCTCAACCATTAATTTACTGTGACCATACGGGTTAATAGGTTTCTGAGAATGCGCTTCATCAATGGGCGTATAATCAGGTTCACCAAATGTGGCCGCAGTTGATGAGAAAATAAAACTCTTAACTCCATGATCAACCATCGCATCAAGCAATACCTGCGTATTGCTTACATTATTACGATAATACATAGATGGCTTTTCAACGGATTCACCCACCTGGATATAAGAAGCAAAATGCATCACTCCATCAAAGTTATTATCAGAAAATAACTTATCTAATAAACTTTCATCGGCAATATCACCTTCTACAAACTCACCATACTTAACCGCATCTTTATAACCATTTGAGAGATTATCTAAAGTAATTACATCATGACCTGCTTTGTTAAGCATTTTCACCATGTGGGAACCAATATAACCCGCACCGCCGACGACTAAAACTTTCATTTAATTATCCTGTAAACCAGTGTGTTTTTATAAAAAATATATTTCCACAAGAACCACTTTACATAAAACAGCCTATAAGAATAAATTCACACCTATAACCATCACTCGATTCTTGCGTGAAGGGAAGCTGTTAATGATACAGGCACGATACAAAAACAAGCCAGAAAAAAATGACTAATGAGCAATAACCTTTTTATCATCATTATGATTAAAAACTTCATCACCAGGGTCGCGAATACCCGCCATAAACAAAGCCAAATAAAAGATAAAAAACGAAACCGTACGAGAACGCTCAAGCAAGCTTTCTGACATATTGAAAATAATAAAGCCTACCATCAATAACAGTCCAGCTAATGCAATAGCTTTAGTATCATCAGATTTTTCTGGTGATCTACAAGCGTTATAGAATATTCGAGAAGGTATAAAAAATAACAGAATAATAGCTAATAATGCGAATACTCCACCACTTACCATTGCAGAAAAATATTGGTTATGCGGGTGACTCCAGTTACTAATCGATTTATTTCTTTCACCTTTAGACACCAGTATTTTAGCATTTTCCTGATAATGCCCCCAACCAACTCCAATCAATGGGTTATCTATAAAAATAGACCATGAGGCCTGCCACATTTCAAAACGAGATGTAACCGAGGTACCCCCAGCCGTTTTCATTTCTTTTACTGTGAAGTATTTTTGCATATTATCAATCGTTCTATCCATCCTCACCTTAACACCAGATTGCGGCACATGATAAGCGGCAACAAATATACTTCCCACTACAACTAAGCTTAATAAAATTTTTAACTTTGATAAGTGAAGTGAAGAAAAACGTAAAAACACAATTGCTAAAAAAGGAATAGCTACCCAACCACCACGAGATTGAGACAAAATACTTGCCAGAAGACCACAAATCACAGCAACCACAGGCAGTAACGTAAACCAACGCCCCTGTGATTTAAACCAGGAAAGCCCTGCTAACGACATTACCCCCATTAACAATGCTAAGTTACCATAAATAATAGGATGCGTAACACCATAAGCTCGTCCACGATATTTAGGGTCATAATAAATACCATTTGTAATTTGATAAACACCAACAAGAGCAGAAATAATAGCCCCTAAAGCTAGACCATACCAAATCCATTCTGGTTTAATTCGAACTGTTTTAAAATAATAATAAACTGGAATAACCATCAAAAGATATACGAATTTCCCAAGCTTTTTAGAAGCCATATGGTCGATTCCAGACAATGCAGTAGACAATACCGCCACAATCACAACAAATACGATCGAAAAATAAAACACCCGATCTTTATGTTTGATTCGCTGAACCACTTCAAATGGAAATAAATATAAGGATACTGAACTGAAAAAAGCCAAGACAACAACCAATCCGGAGACAGAATGCAACACAGTAGAAGAAAGAGGGAAAATCAATAAGTAAATAACAGACATCAAGCTCATTACTCTATACCGAGTAGAGCTAACGGCTAACGCCTGATCCTGTGAATTAAGATAAATATCCAAAAAACATCCGCAAATAGCTAAAAAGAACACTTGCCTTTATTTACTTTAAAATCAACAAGTTACAATATAAACCATCTAAAAACAAACCGAATTATAACCGTTATTTAAACAACTATCTACTTTCACTCTCTCAAAAAAAGAGGAAACACAAATAATACAGAGGTCTACCAGATAAACTATAAGCTACGCATATATAGCCGAATATTTTGACTTTCATTCCCCCCTTAGAAAAAGAGAAACAAAGAGGAATTAATATCTAATAAGCATTCTTACCAACAAATCCCTTAAATATAGTCAAAAAAATAATTTTCAAATCAAACCAAAGCGACCAGTTCTCAATATAAAACAAATCAAATTCAACCCGCTTCTTCATCTTATCCAAAGTATCCGTCTCACCACGATACCCATTAACCTGTGCCCAGCCCGTAATTCCAGGCTTCACCATGTGGCGCAACATATACTTATTAACCTGATCTTTGTACATTTCATTATGTTGTACAGCATGGGGCCTTGGTCCAACAATAGACATACGCCCCTGCATTACATTATAAAACTGGGGCAATTCATCTAAACTGGTACGCCGTAAAAAAGCTCCTAATGGCGTTATACGGCTGTCGTTTTTAGATGCCTGAGTAATACAACCTTCGTCTTCTGCATGCACCTCCATAGTTCTAAACTTGTACACATTAATAATTCTACCATCCCAACCATGACGCCTTTGTTTAAATAAAATAGGCCCTGGAGATATCGCTTTTATAGCAATAGATATAGCTAAAAGAAGTGGACAAATTAATATAAAAATACACAAGGCCAACAATCTATCTTCAATAGCTTTTATCAACTGATTAGACCCACCCATAGGCGTATCAGATAAATTAACCGCTGGTAAACCAGCAATTTCAGTCATTGAGTGATTTAATAATGAAAAACCAAAAATATCAGGGATTAGTTTAATGTTTACAGGGTGATGCCTAAGCTCATACAGTAACTCTTTAACTCTCTGCTCTGCCCTTAATGGTAACGCAATCCAAACCTCATCTACATGGACATGGCCATTATTAAAAAAAGCCTCAACATCAGATATCCCGCCCGTTACCTTATATTCACCTACCATTTCACCATGTAAATGCTCATCATCATCAAACAAGGCTACTATATTAAAACCCATCCAAGGCGATTCATTTACCTGATTAATCAATCTTTCGCCTAAATCACCCGCACCAACAACGATAACTCGGCGAAAGTTTTTACCTTTCATACGCTGGTATTGTAAAAAGCCAAAAATAAACATACGAAAGGTAAGCAAAGAAGCCAGTCCGAGCATCATCCACCAACCTAGCCATAATCGAGAATAATCAGCTGAGATTTTCAAACTAAATAAGATAATTATCATCAGCAATACAACGGTTAACCATGCCAAGAATATACTTCTAGCTTGCTTTAAAAGACTTTGACCACGCCAAGAGGCATATAAACCAAATGATGGGAATATTATTACAACACAAAAAATGGCGAATAAAACAAGAGAACGATAATCATGAGGCAATAAAGCCTCATTAAAAGGAAATCGAACGAAATATGCAGCAATTGCCGCTATAACAACAACCAGTGGATCTGCAACTCGTGAAAAGAGATTTATAAAACCAGAGTAACTTTTAAATATTGATTTGCCAAACACGCTGTGGATGAGTCCTGATAGAATTTAAGGACATTATAAGCCAATTTATTGAATTGAAATAGGCGATTTCTATATATTGAAATAAAAACTATGCTTCAGGTAAGTATCTCAACAATAAAGCTTCATACTGCTTTAATATATCATCCCACTGAAAATTAGCTTCAAAATTACGTCTAGCAGCAGCCTTTAATGGGCTAACTAACTCATCATCTATTAAAAACTGATCAAATAATTTTTCAAGTGAACTTATTCCATCAAAGTAAACTGCTGCATCTTTTGCAACCCATTGATTAAAAGGGTTGTCGTGTGCTATGACAGCACCCCCTGCTCCTAATGCTTCGACTAATGATGGATTAGTACCTCCTACTTGATGCCCATGAACATATACTCTAGCAAAAAATCGAAGTGCACTTATAATCTCAGAATCATAAATAGCCCCTACAAACAAGACCTCGTCACTAGCCGCATCAACAACCGCTCGATGATACGCATTACCCTCTAACTGATAGCTCCCTAAAACCACTAATTTAAAACTACGTTTAATAGCTGAAAATGCAGTAACCACTTCAAGAATTGAATTTTCAGGTTCTGGACGTGCAATGAGGATAGCATAGCCATTCTTTTCTAGCCCATATTCTGACAATGCGGACTCATTCGCTTCTGTAATTTTACAGCCACCATAAGCTATCATAGTAATTTTCTCACGTGAAACCCGTACCGCCAAGTGATCCTCTATACAAGGATGATCAGCCACTAAATGATTACCAAACCAACATCCAAACCGCTCATTAAGCCAAAACCATGCCTTAGATACAACACCCCACTTTTGTCGTTTCCACTCTATTCCGTCCATGTTAATGATATTAATCTTACCTTTTAAACGATGTAAAGCATTAAAGATTGCAGTGTTATATCCTAGAGTCAAAAACACTCCATTCTGACGAAGGGAGTGAATGACAGATTTCCAATCAAAGATAATAGTACCTAGTGGCCCAGCAATATCTACGGGTATATGAATACGCGTTACCCCCTCCCACTCAGACTGATAAATGCCCCCCCCCCCTTTTTCTTGACAGTAGACTAATATATTCCAATCACGTGCAATCAAATAACGACAAAGGTATTCAGCAAATGTTTCAAAGCCTCCGTGTTCAGCTGGAACGCCACGAATTCCTAACACAACAACTTGTTTACTTGCCATAACAAATGGTCTCATAAACCTTACAAGTCATACTACCTATTTGACTCCAATCATGTTCTGTAACTACAGTCTTATGCCCTGCAACACCCATTTTTGTTAAATCTTTTGGATTCATTAGTATTTTTTTTAACCTCATGCTCATATTATTTACATCCTCTGAAACAAACAAGAAACCATTATTCCCATCTTGAACAATTTCAGTCATTCCTAAAATATCAGATGCCAATACGGGTACACCATAGCTCATTGCCATGAGCAAAACGCCACTCTGATATATCTTTCTATAGGGAAGAACAACAAGGTCCGCAGAAAGATAGTAATTAGCAACATCACTATCAGAAATATATCTAATATGGCTAATAACATAATTTTCCAATTTGTTATCACTAATAAGTTTTTTATATATTGAAAAGTCATCTTTCCATACCTTCCCAGCTATTACCAGTTTAAGATCAGGATGTATTTTTATTACCCGAGGAAGTGACTTCAATAAAATATCAAGCCCTTTCACCTTCTTAATCTGACCAAAAAAGAGAAGCACCTTATCATCAACTGATAAACCTAACTTCTCCCTTGCTAGTGTTTTATCAGGCAAAATCCCAATTGAGTCAAGGTAATGACCATGAGGAATAATGCAAGTAGAATCTTCTGACAATAACACTTCGGCAACCAATTCACATTTGCTTACCTCGTTATGAGCAATGACTTTATCAACACTTTGAAGAATTTTTTTAGCTCTAGACCCACCTCGCTTAACAGCAAAGCTTTCAACATCATGAGCAGTAACAACCACTTTAAAACCAAATTTTTTCGCAAGCTTTACACTTAAAACTTCGAGAACTGTATAATGAAAAAAATGAAAATGAATAACAGCAACATCATTAACCTTGGCATCCTTTAAAGAGTCATAAAGCCCATAGACAAATCTAACAGCTCTCAATACCTTAGGAGCTTTCCCCCAGACACCTTTAAAAGTTTTTTTAATTTCAAATGCACTCACTCCTTCAGAACTTGTTTCTTCAGAAGTATACAATATGACTTGGCAATTTGATTTCACTAACCCATTAGCAAGCCCAAAGTCGTAATAATTCATCCCGCCATGAGCGCCAACAGGCTCAATAATACCAACTTTCATTTAGCATCAACCCAATGCGACAAGTCACGATTGATAAGTTTTTGCAACTTACCTATATCATCTTTATAAAAACAAAATAACTTTTCTTTTATTTCACAGTCAACTGTTTTTTTAATTGATTTTTTAAAGAATAAAGCCTTTAAATACAACTTAATATTTTCAGGAATAAGTTTTGATACAAAACACCTAAATGATGTATTTCTATAAAGGAATGAGATATATTTATTCTTACCCTCAATTGCATCATTATAAATCACCCCATCAAAACAAAACTCAGATTCGTCTACGTTTAAAAACAACAAAATCTGTAAAAAAACAGAATACGAGTCTTCCACTATCTCATCAAAAAGAAATATTTTCACTTGATCCTCTCCAAACACATCCAAATACCTTTTGACTTGATCGTAATAAAGCCCAAGCTTAATATACTGTTGATAAAAATTATCATCCCCCCCTTCAAGAACTTGATTAAGACTTTTATCTACATAACCCAATCTAGAGTCCATTTCAAAATGTGAAATAGCTCTTTCGACGGGATTTCGTAACGCAATTATTATTTTTGCATTTTGGTTATATCTATATATTTTAGAGGCCACCTCAGGATAATATAAATATGAGACACTAGCCTCCCCACGCAACTGCTCTGTACTCGCATTCCCGAATAGAGATAAGTACTGGTCATAATCACAGACACTTTTTACTTTATAATAAAGATTTTGATTTTTTATATCTGAGCAAGAAAAATAATTTGGTTCCTTTATATCGCTCATGTATATCTCATCACAACCATCAAGATAATGATAAAACGATGTCGTGCCAGACTTTGGCGCTCCTACAATAAAAAAATCAGGACATTTATTATTTTTTTTGTAATTGGACATATTTATGCTCGACTTTTTCTCGAATTGTTATTATAGAGCCAGACACCAAAAGAACATTTATTATTACAATTGGAGAAATACTTGAATTCGCTAGAAATGACGTTAAAAAAACCCCAAACATAAACGCCGAAGAAAATCTTGATATCAAACCAACAGCATTACCTCCCACAAATTTTATAGTATTACTCAAATATCGTATAAGAGCCACCATAAAAACAACATAAGAAATAACACCCGAAAAACCTATTTGTATAGCTAAAGAGCCAACATAACTTTCCTCTACAAGCCCAGTTTTTTGCTCTCCATATAATACCGCCATTTGCCCAGAAGTCCCCAAACCAATCCCAAACGGATCATGCAACAATGACTGCATGCCTCCCAAAAGCCCCGCGACATGCCTGGACAAAACAGGACTATATATATACCCACTAACACTCATATAAACAAGAAAAATAAGAATTAACAAACCAATATAAAAAATCATATCCTTATTGTACTTAAAGTTAAAAAACATTATTCCAACCAGCGCAATCAACAAACCACCTCGACCTATAGAAAACAACATAGCTAGAAAAAACAAAGTAGATACGACATACTTTATGAAAATCTTACCCACTTTATCGCTAATGATTACACTATAACAAACTATACTTAACAACATTGAAAAAGCGAGATAACGAGATAATGTAGGTGCATCACCAATACTAGAGACCATGCGACGATATGGCACATCCCCGATATATGAATACCATTGCGATGGCACACCACCCATCACCCATGCACCAGGATTATCAACACCAAACTTTAGCTCCATATATAATAAAGCACCTACATAACCCCAAAATGATTCCCCTACCAAAAATCTTTCTACAAAACCAAACGCCAGAACACCAGAAGCAACCAGAAACATGCTTAACATCAAAAGCTTAAGCTCCTTTAACTGTAAATTTGAATACCGACCTAAAAAATAAATCATTACAATCATTGCGCCTTCCCTATAAGATACCAATCTCACAAAAAGTGGCGCATCTGATAAAACAAACGCTATACTATAGATGATAAAAAAAATAATTAAAAAATAATCTACACTAATCAACTTAACTTTATAATAATTCTTCGTACAAGCAATAACTAACAACACAAAAACCATTGATTCCTTAATAGAAACAAGAACCTTAGCCCCCATCATATCTATATATTGTGAAATAAACATAGAGAACAATGGCTGAATCGGGACTATAGCCACCAAAATAACTAATCCATAATATATATTTTTATTAGCCAAGAAAAAAAACAGTAACATTACTGGAATATATACGAATAAAGCAGAGTAAAATGAAACATCACAAAAATTAACTACAAAAACAACACTCAAAATAACAATAAAAACAAGAATGAAATTAATGAATAACAATTCATATATTTGATTAGAGGTTTTCTCTAATGTTCGCATCATCTCCCTTTTACACCTGTATAAAACAAAGTATCTGAAAGTCGAGGAAAAATGAAGCTTATTGCTTGTGCAACCTTTCTTGCGTATGAATTTTTAAACACAAATTCATGTTCTTTAAATCCAGCCTCAGAAAAAAGATAATGTAATTCTGATTCTGTATACTCTTTATAATGCCTCGCATAAAATGGCAAATCGAAAAACCCATTACCAGACCCAGCTTTATTTTTATCAACTTCTGGCCAGCCTATACCTCTGCCTAAAAGTGTTTTAATACGGTTTTTGAACTTTACTGCGTTTGGTGTAGAGATAATAAGCTTACCTCCTGGTTTAAGAATTCTATTAATTTCATTTAGTATTTTTGGTACATTAGTCATATGCTCAATAACTTCAAACATTGTGATTACATCGCAAGATGAATCTTCAAATGGAAATAACTCTTTATCTAGATCACATGAATATGCATCAATAGCTAACTCTTTAAAACGGGCAGTTATTATTTCGTCTTGCCACAAACCCAGCACGCTTACATTTTGAGAACAATGACTTTTAATTATATTTGTAATATGCCCAGGCTCACCACCTATATCGAGCACAACATCATTTGAATTAATTGTTTTTTTCAATCGTTCAAATGCATGGACATACCTTCTTTGATGTACATTAAAATAATGATCTTCATTCTCTATGTTTTTACCATCATATTTTATAGGATAATACGGAAGGTTTTTTACTGCTTTACAAACCTCGCTTAGTGTTTTTTTATTCATATGCACTCTTCCTAAAATCAAAATAAGTTAACAATTTAAGCGACAATAAACTAACTATAGAACCACCAAAGACCGCGAATGCCGTACCAACATAGCCGTAAATATCAGCAACAAATAAAACGACAACATATACCGCAATCAACGCAGTCACACTTGAGCCAAAAACCAACTCAGTTTTCATCAATATCTTATGATAATTAGCAACACCTTGATACTTTGCCATAACAACAAAATATAAATAGAGATAAACAACTGATATAAATTCCACATCAAAATTATCACCATATAAAGATTCTATAATGAAATCTGAAAACCAAACCACTGGCAATAATACAATCATCATAATAACAGCCATTTTATTTCCGACTTTATTCGCTATTGAGTAAGCCTCGGCTCTCGACTTATTAACTAGTGAAACCGATAATTTTTTTAAATAATATACATTTAAAGCCTGCAAAATCACTTGCGAAACGCCTAAATAATTTAAAACAACCATGAAATACCCTGCATCTTTTGAACTAGAAAGTAGACTTAGAATAAATGGCATAAGCTGATTACTCATATAAGCAAAAAGAGCAACCAAAATCATCCATCCATTATAGCGAAACATCATTTTTATAGAAACTGCTACATGCCTCCATCTAAAACCGCCACCCAATCTACTCTTTTTTAAAAAAAAGTAATAAACAAAGCTAATTACCGAAACCATTAATAATATAAAGAAAGAACCATATAAATCTATGTTTTCAAAAAACACAAAGCTTGCAACTAAAACACACAAAATAACAACATTTAAAAACATTTGCTCTATCGCCATAGAAGAAATGAGTAACAACCTTCTGTTAAACTCATTATAAAACCTAATAATGAGAAACATCATAAACATCATTGAGAAAAACAGATCATAGTTATAATATACATAAAACCCAATACTTAATAAAATGGGTAAAAAAACCACAAACCCAGGCATTAGCGTTCTTCTGACGCTATTGCTTACCTTCGCTGAAATTACCGTGTAGTACTGCAATACAAATGAACTTTCAAGAACCACGAATAACATAAGGAGCACATATAGGGATGAAAATTTTCCAAACTGTTCTGGACCTAAATTATTAGCTACTAAAAACACATATACAAATGTAATAACAGAATACAATGTCTGCTCGTATATATACTTTAATCTTTCAGACAATAAAACGTTATAAACACAATCAAATCTTTTTTTTAAATTCATATATAATGACATTTCATTAGTACAATTCAGTTTATCAAAAAACAGTGTTCGCAGAAAAAACATTAAAGCTCTTTTTACCTCTATCCCTGCCCCTATTCAAAATATTCTGCATTCCCTCATACGGAACCGACTAAGTCTTTTTTGATAAATCATGTAAATTCTACAATTATAATATTCAGGAATTTCTATACACATAAAATCATGTATGATTAAAATTTCATTAACACCTAATCCTGAAAAACATGTTTAAGTAAAGAAATCAATTAACTAACTACCATTCATCATAGATACTTTCAAAACTTTTTAAAATCAAACTGCATAGCTTGACTCTAGCTAATTTAATTCCTTGTTCTCTCAAATCAACTTATGAAATAAAATCCATATTTGTTACCCGCGAACATTACGCTATGAAAACTAAAATAATTTCAATCCTTTCTTTGCTTTAAACATCTTTCTAACGCATCCTTCCAATAAGGAATTTCTATATCAAATATATCTTTTATTTTAATTTTACTCATCAAACTATATAAAGGTCGCTTTGCTGGTGTTAAATATTTTTTTGTTTCAATCGGCAAAACATTACAATTTATTTGCTCAAACTCGAAAATAGCTTTTGTAAAATCATACCAACTTGCTACACCTTCATTACTGTAATGATAAATATTAGAGATTACCGTTTGATCTTCAAATTTTGAATGCTGTATAACATTTAAGATAGCTTCAGCTAAATCTCTGGCATAAGTTGGTGTCCCCACTTGATCAGATACAATATTTATTTGATTTTTTTCTTTACCTAAACGTAACATTGTATTGACAAAATTCTTATCAAATTCAGAATACACCCAACTCGTACGGATAATTATTCCTTTTGGGTTTATTTCTTGCAACACCTGCTCTCCAGCAAGTTTCGTTTTCCCATAAACATTTAAAGGATCTGTGGCATCTGCTTCTATGTAAGGCTGAAAATTCCTACCATTAAAAACATAGTCAGTACTAATATGAATTAGATTTATATCTTTTGTTTTACAAATTTCAGCTATTCTCTTCACTGCCAGATGATTAACTAGATTTGCTAATTCATATTCGGTTTCAGCTTTATCTACTGCAGTATATGCCGCACAGTTAACAACCACATCAAACACTTTGCCCTGAAAAAAAACATCTATATTTTCCAGGGGATCAAACTCCAGTTCTTTCTGGGTAACAAAAGTAAAATCTAAATCTTTATTAGCTGATACCAATTTTGCTATAGATTGTCCAAGTTGACCATTTGCTCCTGTCACCAAGATTCTTTTACGCATAGTAGCTCACCCCATAACTAAAGCATTGTCCTAAATTTTCCAAAACTGGTTGCTTTTGATCTTTAATTGAAAGCTGCAACTCTTCTTTTGATAGTTGCCAACCTATATCAAGTTCTTTATCGTCAAAAGCTAAACCACGATCTGACTCAGCCGAATAATAATTATCAACTTTATAAGAAAAAATAGCCATATCACTCAAGACAACAAAGCCATGAGCAAAACCACGGGGTATAAATAACTGTCGCTTATTCTCCCCACTGAGCAACACTGAAACATGCTGCCCAAAAGTTGGGCTTCCAGTACGAATATCTACCGCAACATCAAGCACTTCACCTTCTACAACCCTTACCAATTTACTCTGCGCAAATGGTGGTAATTGAAAATGCAAGCCCCTTAATATTCCTCTAGATGACTTAGATTCGTTATCTTGAAGAAAGTTAACTTTATAGCCAATTGCTTCTTCAAACTTATCTTGTCGGAAAGTTTCAGAAAAGTAACCGCGCTCATCCCCATGAATTACAGTTTCAATCAAAACTATCTCAGCAATAGATTGAGGGATAAATTTCACAGGCTACAGCTCATTTGCACGTCGAATAAGATATTGACCGTATTGATTTTTCTTTAACGGCTCAGTTAATGCCAGGAGGCTTCCTTTAGAAATATAGCCTTTTTCGTACGCTATTTCTTCTATACAGGCAATTTTTAACCCTTGTCGATTTTCAATTGTCTGAATAAAATTAGAGGCTTCAAGTAAGCTTTCGTGAGTACCCGTATCCAACCAGGCATAACCTCTGCCCATTAACTCAACCATTAACGCCCCTTGATCGAGGTAAGTTTGGTTAACTGTTGTGATTTCGAGTTCACCTCTCTCTGAAGGCTTAATCGTTTTCGCAATTTTAACGACACTATTCGGATAAAAATATAACCCAACAACAGCATAATTACTTTTAGGCTCTACAGGTTTTTCAACTAGACTCAGAACATTGCCCTGCACATCAAATTCTGCAACGCCATAACGCTCAGGATCTTTTACGTAATAACCGAAGACCGTTGCTTTATTTAAATTACTAACATTTGAAATAGATTTTTCTAATAACGCCGTTAAACCATGTCCATGAAAAATATTATCTCCCAGAACAAGACACACATCATCGTCACCGATAAAGTCTTCACCTATAATAAACGCCTGCGCCAATCCATCAGGTGTTGGTTGTTCTGCATAGGAAAGACTAATTCCTAAATTAGTGCCATCTCCCAATAATACTTTAAACTGCGGCAAATCATGCGGTGTAGATATAATAAGAATATCCGTAATGCCCGCTAGCATTAAAACTGATAAAGGATAATAAACCATAGGTTTATCATAAATAGGCATTAACTGTTTGCTCACGCCTTTAGTAATTGGGTATAGCCGAGTACCCGAGCCCCCAGCTAGAATAATACCTTTCACTCTTCATTTTCTCCTGTACCCAGGCGCTGACCTTGATAACTACCATCCTGCACATGTTCACACCACTCACTATTGTTCAAATACCATTGAATAGTTTTTGCTATACCCGTTTCAAAGGTTTCATCGGGAGTCCATCCCAGGTCTTTTTCAATCTTACCAGCATCAATTGCATAACGTAAATCATGACCGGGCCTATCTGTTACGTACGTAATTAGGGATTCGTGGGGAATATATGGTGAATCAGGTACTAGCTTATCCAGCAAAGAACAAATTGTTTTTACAACTTGTAAATTTGTCTTCTCATTATGCCCCCCAATATTGTAAGTCTGGCCATTTGCTCCCTTTTCAAGAACCAACCTTAACGCCCTTGCGTGGTCATCAACATGAAGCCAGTCACGTATTTGCTGACCAGTTCCATATATTGGCAATGGCTTCCCTTCTAACGCATTAAGAGTAATTAGAGGTATCAGTTTTTCTGGAAATTGAAAAGCCCCATAATTGTTTGAGCAATTAGTAATCACAATAGGCAGACCATAAGTTCTATGCCAAGCTCTTACCAGATGATCCGAAGAAGCTTTACTTGCAGAGTAAGGTGAACTTGGTTCATAACTTGTTTCTTCGGTAAATAGACCCGTTTCATCTAAGTCACCATAGACCTCATCTGTTGAAACATGGTGAAACCTGAAACTATCCTTTCGAGCTCCTTCTAACTCACCCCAATACTTCCTAGCAACCTCAAGTAAATTGAGCGTGCCAACAATATTAGTTTGAATAAAGTCTGCCGGGGCATCAATTGAACGATCAACATGTGATTCAGCTGCTAAGTGCATAACAGCATCAGGTTTATGCCGCTCAAATACACGCTTAACCTCGTTAATATCTTTAATATCGACATGTTCAAACTGATACCGAGGCTGCTCTACAACAGATGCTAACGACTCAAGATTCCCAGCATATGTAAGGGCATCAAGGTTTATAACTTCATGTTCTGTTTCTTGGGTATACTGTCTGATAACTGCAGACCCAATAAACCCTGCACCACCAGTGACTATGATTTTCAACGTTACACCCTGAAAAAATGAAAAAAAATAATAATTTGGTGGAGCTATGCGGGATCGAACCGCAGACCTCAACACTGCCAGTGTTGCGCTCTCCCAGCTGAGCTATAGCCCCAAATTTGGATGTGGATTTTATGGGAAAAAGGCTTTTAAGTCAAAGGATTACGTTGTTTTTGCGCTATTATTACTTCTAAAAACTATTTAGTTTGATAACTTAATCAATCCTTTGGGATACCACTTAAGTTCAAATCATTAGCAAAAGTCACTGAATCCTCGATACAAACATTCGTGAATGACAGGATAAACTTTTTTACCCTGCTATTTTCTAAGCTTAAAGCATAAAAAATAAGCTTATACCTTAATAAATTCAATCGCTTTATCTAATCGAGAAAGAGTCTCCTCTTTACCCAATAATTCCAACGTAACATCTATAGATGGTGAACGGCCATGCCCTGTAACCGCCAAACGAAGTGGTTGCCCTACTTTTCCAAAACCAATCTCCAGTTTTTCAACGGTACTTTCTACCACTTGATGTATCGACTCCGCATGCCAGTCTTCCAACGCTTCATATGAGTCTTTCAAACTTAATAACACTTCAGCTGCTGCGGGTTTAAACTGTTTCTTCGCCTGCTTCGGGTTGTATTCAGTTATATCTTCATAAAAATAACGAATATCTTCCACCAGCTCCACCAGCGTTGAACAACGCTCCTGATATACTTTCATCACTTCCACCAGATCAGGGCCACTTGATACATCCAGGTTTGCCTGTTTTATATAAAACTGTAATTCTTCGGCCAGTTTTTCTGGTGTCATTTGTTTCATGTAGTGCTGGTTGAGCCACTGAAGCTTTTCTATGCTCAGGCTTGATGATGATTTATTGATATCATCTATATCAAATAACTCAATCATTTCTTCCAGGCTAAATACTTCCTGATCACCGTGACTCCAGCCTAAACGCACCAGATAATTAATGACCGCTTCTTTCAGGTAACCATCATCTCTATATTGCATTACGCTTACTGCATCACGCCTTTTTGAAAGTTTTTTACCATCTGTACCATTTATCATGGGCACATGAGCATATTCAGGTGTAACAGCACCCAGGGCATTTAATATATTAATTTGTCTTGGTGTATTGTTTAGATGGTCGTCACCGCGAATCACATGGCTTATTTCCATATCCATATCATCCACTACAACAGTTAAGTTATAGGTTGGGTTGCCATCTGAACGCTGGATGATTAAGTCATCTAATTCCTGATTACTGATTACTACCTTTCCACGCACGTGATCATTTATTTCCACCTCACCTTCTAGTGGATTTTTAAAACGCACCACTGTGTCATCGGCTTCGCTTAAACCCTTCTCTCTGCAGCACCCATCATATTTAGGTTTTTGTTTATTGGCCATTTGCTGTTCGCGCATTTCATCCAGGCGCTCTCTTGAACAATTGCAGAAATAGGCATCACCCTGGTCTAATAATTTTTTGATGACTTCATTATATCTATCATAACGTTCCGTTTGATAGACAGGGCCTTCATCGTGACTTAAACCTAACCAGTTCATGCCTTCTAATATTGCGTCTACAGCTTCCTGAGTTGAGCGCTCACGATCGGTATCTTCTATGCGTAAAACAAATTCACCAGCCATTTTTTTGCTATAGAGCCATGAGAACAGTGCTGTTCTGGCGCCACCTATATGCAGGTAACCGGTTGGGCTTGGGGCGAATCTGGTGCGGATTTTCATGTTTTAAGAACCTGTAATTTTATTATGCTACTTAGAATCGGAGATAATATAGTATTCGCTTTAGAACGCCTATACCCCCGATCGCGAGCTAAAGCTCGCTCCTACATTTAAGAGAAGTCATTTTCTGGCGCGTATATGACCAAAAAACGCTGAAATTATCAACTGGATTGTTATAGCATATGCTTAACTTTTAATTTAAAAATGATATTTACAACTTTTGAAAACACTTCCTGAAAATTTTCTAGGTAATATCGAGCAATGGGCAGCTGAATTCGGCTTTTCTCAACTCGCTGTTACCAATATTGACCTGAGCCAGCATGAAACTCACCTACAGGAGTGGCTGGATAACCACTATCAGGGTGAAATGGGATACATGGCAAAACACGGCACTAAACGCAGCCGACCCAACGAGCTTGAGCCTGGTACCCTGAGAGTTATTTCAGTAAGAATAGATTACTTCCCACCCGAATCCACATCAATACAGAAAGTGCTGGGCAATAAAAATCTGGGGCTCATATCACGCTATGCCACAGGGCGTGACTACCATAAGTTAATTCGTAAACGACTACAGAAACTTGTGGATAAGATGCAAAAAGAAGTGGGTGAGTTTGGTTATCGCGCATTTACAGATAGCGCCCCCGTACTGGAAAAAGCATTAGCTGAAAAAGCAGGTCTTGGCTGGATGGGCAAACACACCAATCTTATCAACAGATCAGCTGGATCCTGGTTTTTCCTCGGCGAAATTTACACAGACCTGCCTTTACCCATAAATAAGAGCAAGCCTGAAAACAACTGTGGCACCTGTTCTGCCTGCATTGATATATGCCCAACCAAAGCCATCATTGCACCCTACAAACTAGATGCCCGACGCTGTATTTCTTATTTAACTATTGAATTAAAAACAGCTATTCCAGTCGAGTTTCGCAAAGCTATTGGCAACCATATTTATGGTTGTGATGACTGCCAGCTGGTCTGCCCCTGGAATCGTTTTTCTAAAGCCAGCGATGAAAAAGACTTCGAAGTTCGTCATGGACTTGATGCACCACAATTGCTGGATTTATTTAACTGGACTGAAACTGAATTTTTAAAAAAAATGGAAGGTTCGCCTATTCGCAGAATTGGTTATATGCAATGGCTCAGAAACATTGCTGTTGCTTTAGGTAATGCACCTTATTCAGAATTGATTATTGAGGCATTAAAAGCCAGACGACCTGACGTTAATGAAATGGTGGTAGAGCATATTGACTGGGCGCTTGAGGAAATAGCCGTAAGTCGTAAGTCGTAAGTCGTAAGTCGTAAAATTATAGTTTGTAACTCTTGTCGCGCACGAAGGATCTACCCCTTTTTCAATCAAAACACTTCACCAAACAAGATCATTATTTATCATTCAGGATAACAACATTGCATTTGACCAAAGGCTTACGACTACTGACTATGCTTTAATCATGTTTCTTTCCAAATTCATCATCAAAGTAAACTTTTTTTCGATAATTAACCAGTCCATTCGTGGATGAGTCGTGCTTACTAACATCACCGGGCTGCGCTAAATCCTGCTGAATTTCACCCGCCAGCACCTTGCCATATTCCACACCCCATTGATCAAATGAATTTATGTTCCAGACAATGCCCTGCACAAAAATTTTATGCTCATACATCGCCATAATCGAACCCAGTGTTTTAGGATCTAACCTTTCAAAAATAATGGTATTCGTGGGTTTATTCCCTTCAAAAACTTTATGCTCTATCGCATCATCAATCTCATCAGGAGAAATACCTGCCGCCTGCATCTCCTCCAGAGCTTCAGTGTATTTTTTACCCAGCATTAATGCTTTAGTTTGCGCCAGACAATTAGAAAACAACACCCTATGATGCAACCCTAAAGGGTTTTGACTAAGTGCAGGAATTAAGAAATCGGCAGGCACCGGCTTGGTACCCTGATGCAATAACTGAAAGAAAGCATGCTGGCCATTCGTGCCCGATTGCCCCCAGATTATCGGGCCCGTTAAATAATTTACCCGTTGATTTTCACGATCTATAGTTTTGCCATTACTTTCCATATCCAGCTGCTGAAGATAAGCAGGTAAACGCTCCAGATACTGACTATAAGGCATAATTGCATGACTCTGCGCATCAAAAAAATTGTTATACCAGATACCTAACATTGCCAGTATTACCGGCATATTTTGATCTAACGGTGCTGTTTCAAAGTGCTGATCCATTTCATGTGCACCCTGTAACATAGCTTCAAAATGATCCATACCAATATAAAGAGCTATAGGTAAGCCTATAGCCGACCAGAGAGAGTAACGCCCACCAACCCAGTCCCAGAATTCAAATACATTTTCACTATCAATACCAAATTTTGTCGTCGCTTCTAAATTCGTACTCACCGCGACAAAGTGTTTAGCTATTGCGGTTTCATTACCCACCATATCCACAAACCAACGTCTGGCACTATGGGCATTCAGCATGGTTTCCTGTGTAGTGAATGATTTAGACGATATAACAAACAACGTGGTTTCAGGCTCGACCAGTTTCAGTGTTTCTACCAGATGAGTAGCATCTGCATTTGATACAAAATGCACTTTTAAATCTCGCTGCGCGAAAGGTTTCATTGCTTCACATACAACATGTGGACCTAAATCAGAGCCTCCTATACCTATGTTTACAATACTTCTAATTCTTCGACCGTTATAACCTCGTAACTGCCCGCTTCTTACCCGCTCGGAAAAATCACGCATTTTTGCCAAAACAGCATTAATTTTCGGCATAACATCTTTGCCATCTACCATCACTGGTTTATTAGAGCGATTTCTCAATGCAATGTGCAAAGCCGGTCGAAATTCAGTGCAATTCATATTTTCACCGGCAAACATATGAGTACGACTCTGTTCAACCTGCGAAAAACTCGCCAGATCCATCAATAACTTAAAAGTCTCATCCGTAATGCGATTTTTAGAAAAATCCAGCAAAATATCATTCAAACCCACTGAAAACTGCTTAAATCGCTCAGGGTTTTCATCAAATAGATCACGCATATGTACGTGAGACATGCTGTTAAAGTGTTTTTTTAATGCTTTCCATTCAGCTGAATCGGTTAATTCGCTCATTTTCACCCTAAGTCTTTTTTAATATTGTTCAGTATGCTTGCAAGAGTATGATTATTAATCAATTTTATCAATGCCTTAATCATTTTAGCCCCCCTTTGAGCTTTCATGTATAATATCGCGCCTTGAATCAACTTCGTTAAGAAAATACTTATGGTAAGCACTGCTAAAAAGTCGACCCTTCCTAATGACAAAAAACTCCGCGCCCGGGTAAAGCTATTTGGCAACCTGCTGGGTAATGTTATTAAAAATCTCGCTGGCGCCCATGTATATGAGGCTGTTGAGAAATTACGTAAGGGTTACATTAGTTTACGCAAAGAAGATAATCCGAAAAAACGTGCCCAGTTAATGGCGTTTATCGAAACACTCGATGCTGACACTTTGACTCAGGTTGTGCGTGCTTTTAGCATTTACTTCAGCCTGATCAATATTGCCGAAGAAGACTATCAACATCTACAACGTCGTGAACAGGTATTTAACGGTAAATCACTCTGGACTGGCTCATTTGATAATACACTGGAGCAGTTTCGTTTAGATGGCATAGATGCATCCCAGCTTCAGGATTTACTGGATGAGCTTGCTTATGTCCCGGTATTCACTGCACACCCAACAGAATCCAAGCGTCGCAGTGTAATGAATGCATTACGCCGCATCTTCCTGTTAAACGACAAACTCAACGACACACGTATCGGCAAACTTCAGCGTGCGGAATTAACCGAAGAGCTGGAAACTGAAATTCAGCAATTGTGGCGCACCAATGAAGTACGCGAACACAAACCTCAGGTACGTGATGAAATTAAAAACGGTATGTATTACTTCCGTACTAGTCTGTTTAATGCAGTGCCACATATTTATCGTAATTTAGAGCGCAAGATTAGAAAGCATTACCCCAATGACAGCATCACCGTGCCTAGCTTTTTGCGCTTTGGCTCCTGGATTGGTGGTGACCGAGACGGTAACCCATTTGTAAAACCAGATACCACAGCAATGGCTCTGCGTATGCAAACTCAGGTTATTTTGCAGGAGTACATATACCGTGTAGTTGAGGTTAATAAGCAGTTAACTCACTCAATTGACTTATGTACTCCAACAAAGTCATTTATGGACAGCCTTGAGACGGATGAGAATATTCGCTTTGAAGTATATGCCGCATCACCAAATGCATTTAGTAATGCGCCTTATCGTCGCAAGCTGTCATTTATGCATTATCGACTACAGCAAAATCTGGCGCAGGTGAATGCACGCCTGGCGGGTGAAAGCGCTGAAGGTTTTGATCAGGCATACCCTTCTGAAAAAGAATTCATTGCTGATTTACAGCTTATTCGCAGTTCATTAATCAGCCATGGTGATGAAAACATTGCTAATGGTGATTTAAAAGACTGTATTCGTGTTGCAGAAACCTTTGGTTTCTTCCTGCTTAAACTCGATATTCGTCAGGAGTCAACTCGTCACTCTGACGCGGTTGCAGACATTATTAAACAGATTTCAGGTGCACCAGACTATAACGATCTGGATGAAGAACAACGTCAGAAATTACTGTCTGAGTATCTGAAAAAACCACCAGAACTGTCTATAGATAAAAAGCAGCTAGACGAACTTAACATCGAAACACTCAATGTATTTGAATTAATTGCCAATATGCGCAGTGAGATTTCACCCAATGCATTTGGTGAATATGTTATCTCCATGACCCATGCAGCAAGCCATGTACTTGAAGTAATGTGGCTGGCAACTATAGCAGGTTTAACCGGTAAAGATGAAAATGGAGAGACGTTCTGTCAGGTTAAAATTTCTCCTTTATTTGAAACCATTGAAGATTTAGAGCATATCGAAGAAGTATTAAAAGCACTGTTCGAAAATCCGATTTATAAAGACCTGCTCAAATCATCAGGTAACCTGCAGGAAGTCATGCTGGGTTATTCTGATTCCTGTAAAGATGGCGGTATTATGGCGTCATCATGGAATCTGTATGATGCACAACAAAAAGTAATCAAACTGACTGATGCCTTTGAAATTGATTGTCGCCTGTTCCATGGCCGTGGCGGCACCATCGGTCGCGGCGGCGGCCCTACTCACGATGCTATTTTGTCTCAACCTGAAGGCACGGTTCACGGACAAATTAAATTCACCGAGCAGGGTGAAGTGCTGTCTTATAAATACAGCAACCAGGAAACAGCTATTTATGAGCTGACTATGGGTGTATCTGGTTTAATGAAAGCCAGTAAATCAGTTGTAACCGAAAAAGCCAAACCAGCTAAGAGTCAATTCCTGCAAACTATGCAGGCATTAACAAAAGACGGTGAGGATACATATAGAGATTTAACCGATCGCACGGAAGGTTTCCTGGATTATTTCTATGAAACGACTCCGGTGACTGAAATAGGCCTGATGAATATTGGTTCTCGCCCATCTCACCGTAAAGCGAATCGCTCCAAAGCCTCTATTCGTGCTATCCCCTGGGTATTTGGCTGGGCTCAGTCCCGAACCACACTGCCTGCCTGGTATGGAATTGGCACCGCTTTAGCTAATTTCATCGATGGTAAAGAAGAAAACGTTAAATTATTACAGGATATGAATGCCAACTGGCCTTATTTCAAAGCCATGCTTAATAATACGCAAATGGCATTATTGAAGGCCGATATGTCAACGGCTAAAGAATATTCTGAATTATGTGAAGATAAAGATGTTGAACAACGGGTATCGACAAAAATTTTCGACGAGTACAAACGTACTGTTGATAATATTCTGGCGATCACCTGTAATGAACAGTTATTATCTGATAGTCCGACTTTATCGCTTTCTTTACAACGTCGAGACCCTTACCTGGATCCATTAAGCCACATTCAAATTCTGATGTTAACCCGATACAGGGATGAGCAGGCAACTGAGAATGAGCAGGATACGTGGATTAATCCTCTGTTACGGACAATAAGCGCTGTTGCAGCCGGGATGCGTAATACCGGGTAAAGATAATCATAAGACAGAAGCCTCAAGTAAAAAACGGTCTCCCTCTACGGAAGGCCGTTTTTTTTGCTTTCCTAAAAAGATCTGCTATATACATACAGTAGAATCAAATACTTACAATAACTAAGTAAACCAGTTTTTAGGGAATCACGCAAAAAGACCATGAAGAAGCTAATAAGAGCATTTAATGCTTACTCAATTAAAAAACGCCTAATTATACTATTTACCCTGCCGCAGATTTTTCTCGGACTATCATTTCTCTATTTACTCGAACAGCACCGATCTCTGGAGCTAACCGGCATATTTATCTTAATTGTAATGGGCACCATTCTCGCGCTTTATTACATCATCCAAAAGAGCATTATCAAACCTATAATGAATTCAATTGAGGGGGGACTTGAGTCGATTTCCTCTACCCTTGATGGCTTTATGGTCGCACGTGCAGAGCCTCCAAGTTTAAAATTAACCCATGATCGATCTGAAATTACTCAAGTTGTTCATAGCTTTTTTTACCTGGCTTCCGAAATGGATGATATTGCTGAGCGAGAAAAAGAAATCAATTCTGATCTCGAAGGTAAAGCTGAATTTGTACTTGATGTTGTTTCAATGGCCGCTCAGGGTGACCTAACCTCAGACATGATGGTTTTTTCATCAGATGACTCTATCGCTCAGGTTGCCTCTGGCGTTAAAACCATGCTTGAAAATTTAAACAATCTGGTCAAGCAGGTACAAATATCAGGTATTCAGGTAACATCTTCAGCAACACAAATATCAGCCAATGCAAAAGAGCACGAAGCGACCGTTGCTGAACAGGCTGCTAGCACCAATCAGATTATGTCTACCATCACGGAAATTTCAGCGACAGGTAAAGAGCTTTTAACCACGATGGGAGAAGTTAAAAAAGTCGTACAAAACACATCTGAATCGGCCACAGATGGTCATAATTCTCTGGTTTCTATGGAAAACACCATGAGCCAGATGCAATCAGCTACTGACAGTATTTCCTCTAAGTTAGCTGTCTTAAGTGAAAAAGCAGATAACATTAACACCGTCGTTACAACCATTAATCGGGTTGCCGATCAGACGAACCTACTCTCACTTAACGCAGCGATAGAAGCTGAGAAAGCCGGTGAATATGGTCGTGGTTTCTCGGTTGTAGCGACTGAAATTCGTCGGCTTGCAGATCAAACCGCTGTAGCTACCTGGGATATTGAGCAAATGGTAAAAGAAATGTTATCTGCTGTGTCTGCAGGTGTGATGAGTATGGATAAGTTCTCCGAAGAAGTAAGCCGCGGTGTATCAGATGTAGCCACAGTTGGCGCACAACTCACACATATTATTGAACAGGTACAGGCATTATTACCTCGCTTTGAAACAGTTAGTGAAGGCACACGTTTACAGGCAGAAGGTGCAGACCAGATTAAGGAAAGCATGATTCAGTTAAATGAAATGGCACAACAAACAGCCGAAACCTTAAAGCAGTCAGGCGTCTCAGTTGAGCAATTAAAAGATGCTGCTCGTGGATTACAACAAGGGGTATCAACCTTTAAAGTGACCGATTAATGTTAATATTAGGACTCAATGTTGGTAATGAACGATATGGCGTTGAAGCGACTCGCGTCATTGAAATAGTACCTCTAATTGAACTTAAAAAAGTACCATTAACCGACAATGCAATTAAAGGTTTATTTAATTACCGCGGCACCCCTACTCCCGTTATAGATCTGTGCCAGCTTTTCGAAAGCCGCAACTGCAGCAACAACCTGAGCACACGCATTGTCATTATTGAATATAAAGCCCTCTCCGGTGTATCACGACCTATTGGTCTGGTTGCCGAAATGGTTACTGATGTAATGCAATGTGAAATCGACGAAATGTCTAACACAGGAATTCATTCAAAACAGAATGATTTTCTTGGTCTGGTTTATAAATACAATAACGATATGATTCAACTTATCGACACACATAATGTATTACCAGAATCAATTAGCAACCAACTTTCAAGTCATTTCAGTTAAGGACATCTGATAATGCATTCGCCAATTAATAAGATAAAATTAATCGTAAAAGAAAAAATTGGACTGGATAGCAACACCATTGGGGATTCAACGCTTGAAAAAATAATCACGCAACGTATGCACCAATGTGGTATTGATGATTTTGAAATTTATTGTTCTCTTGTAAAAAACAGTAGAGAAGAGTTAAGTGAATTACTCGAAGTTGCTGTAATACCTGAAACCTGGTTTTTTAGAGACATAAAGCCTTTTGAAATAATTTATAAAACAATCAAAAAACATCTCAACGAAAACAGCTCATCAATATTAAAAATATTAAGCATACCTAGCTCTACCGGTGAAGAACCTTATTCTCTTGCTATGTATCTGATTGATAAAGGCATAGATGAATCACGGTTCACCATAGACGCTGTTGATATTAGTACACGCGCACTTCAATGTGCCGAACAGGGTTTATATGGTAACAACTCCTTCCGAGGAAAACACTACCACGCATACCAGAACAAACACTTCATAAAAGAAGATGATTTCTATAAAATAAAAACAGCTATAAGTAAAAAAGTTAAATTTTATCAATTAAATATTTTGCAGGGAGACCCTGCACTTAAGAACAAATTTGATGTTATATTATGTCGAAATCTACTTATTTACTTTGACATTCCAACCAAATTAACTGCGTTTAATAACCTGTCGAAATTCCTTAAAGATGACGGCTATTTATTTATAGGGCACTCTGAATTCGGTTCTGTTCCCGATGATATATTTCAAAACACGGGATTTGAACAGGCATTTGCGCTAATTAAACACAGCCATCCTGATTTCAAAGAAAAAAAACCTGTCAGTCATGCGAGCGCAACACCTGCAGAAACTGTAAAACCAAAAATAAAAGAACAGGCTTTTAAACAGAAAGTACCTTTTGAATCTCTTATCCATAAAACAGCCGATACAGATACTCAAAACAAAAATAAAAATGAACACCTTTCTCTTATCAAAGTACGTGAACTGGCCAATTCGGCAGAGTATAAAGAGGCCGAGTCATTATGCCACCAATATATTGATCATCAAGGTGAAAATGCTGAATCATTATTTCTCCTGGGGTTAATTGCAAATAGTCAGAACAAGTCAAAAATCGCTGAATCACTATTTCGAAAGTGCCTTTTTCTTGAACCCAGGCATTATGAATCACTCGCTCATCTATCATTATTATTGCAGAAGAATGGCGATTTAAAGAGCGCTGATCTTTTCAAAAAAAGAGCTGATAGAGCTCTTATGACTAATCAAGATTAAATTTATGGCTACTTTAAATATAAACGACTGTTGGAATAAAATTGGTGTCTGGGGTGACCAGTCACCTCGTTGCGAACGTCTTAAAGACTTAACACATTGTCATAACTGTGAAATTTATAGTCAGGCTGGTAGCCTCCTGTTAAGTCGACCGGCCGAGGAAAGCTACCTATCCGAATGGAAAAACAATCTCAATCAACAGCGTCAAAATAAAAATATAAATCTTAAGTCAGCTCTGGTTTTTCGTATGGGCGATGAATGGTTTGCTTTAGCATCAAAATTTGTAAAAGAAATTACCCATTGCGACAAACACCACTCGCTACCCCATAGGAAAAACCAGGTACTACGGGGGCTAGTTAATGTTCATGGAGAATTATTATTGAATGTATCTTTAGGTTATTTATTCAAAATAAGTAAAAGTGAAAACCAAAGTAAATATACTCATGAGCGTTATATCGTAATTGATGACAACGAAGAATTATTTGCTTTCCCGGTAACCGAAGCAAGAGAAATAATTCATTATAACATGCAAGATGTGCAGGCCACTCCGTCCACAATAAACAAAGATACTTCCTGTTTTATCAACGGCATTATTCGTCATAAAGACACAGATGTTGGCATCTTAAACAGTGATCTGGTTTTCTCAGCATTACACAAGAACATATAATCTATTAACAATGACAGATAAAAGCAACATAAACGAATCCATGCTCGACCTTTTCAAGGCCGAAATAGACACGCAATCAGAAAAGCTATATTCATTTATTAATCAGATTGAATCAACTGATGATCTCAGCGCAACATATGAATCTTTAATAAATTCAACACGCGCCATTAAAGGCGCAGCAAAACTGGTACATGTGGATATTATTATGCCCGTGATCGAGTTACAGGAAAGCGTGTTTTCCCACTATCAGAGCATTGACATAAAAGCAGACAAATTAAGTAGCGACATTTTCAAAAGTACAATTGACTTATTCATCCAGATTGCATCATTACCCGCAAATAAGTTAAGCACACCCGAAAGTAAAACAGAAACCAGCATCAATTCATGCCTGGATCAGCTCAATATTTTACTTAGTACAAAAAACACAGATAAAGCAGCTGACGACAAAAACAATGAAAATCAAAAAGCAGTAGAAGATACTCAATTTTATTCTACGGCTGAAAACATTGATCCTGAAATGTTTCAACTATTTTGTACTGAACTACAAAATAGTGTGGATACTATAAATAGTAACTTACTTGAGATTGACAATAAGAATCAGGACAACGGCCTGCTAGAGGCCATGATGCGTGCAGCACATTCAATAAAAGGCGCTGCGAGAATGATAGGAATAGAAGGTGTTGTTAAACTCGCTCATTCAATGGAAGATGTATTTGTTGCCGCACAGAACAGAAAAATCGAATTACAAACAGATAGTATTGATCAAATTTTCAGCTGCAATGACCTGTTGATACAAATTGAGTTTTTAGATGAAACAGAAGTTGCTCAATGGACTCAGGACAACACTCATTATATAAATCAGTTCATACAATTATTAACTCAAATACATAATGGACAGACGATTATACCTGTCAAATTAGAACAGGATAGCCTGACACCTACAAACGATGACATATCTTCAGGAGCCAGTACCCAAACAAATGACAATATGGTTAGAGTTAGCACAAGCCGCATAAATAAACTTGTTGGTCTTGCCGGGGAACTTACTGTTTCATCTAACTGGATACGTCAGTACTCTGATTCCATGCTTGTCTTAAAACGCAAACACAATGATATCCTGGATCAGATAGATCGCCTGCGCAGCGTGATTGAAGACAATAATCACTCTGAACACGAACATAAACTAATCACCGGTATTCAACATAAAGCTGAAGATTATCGTGATGAGATTACATCCAGATTAATGAGTCTGGATAATTTTGACCGTAGATCTTCAAGTATTAATTCACAGATCAATCATGAAATTATTGCTAGCCGAATGAGGCCCTTTAGTGACAGCACTCAGGGTTTTAAACGCATGGTACGCGATATATCAGGCTCATTGAATAAAATCGTACAACTACATATTGAAGGTGAAGACACGCCGGTTGATAGAGATATTCTTGAAAAACTCGATGCACCACTTAACCATATGATTCGAAATGCAATAGATCATGGGATAGAAACACCTGACGAGAGATTATTAAAAGGGAAACCGGAATCAGGCACTATTACGGTTAGTGCCAGCCATCAATCAGGTCGGTTACGTATTCAGGTTAAAGATGATGGCAAAGGCGTTGATATAGAAGATTTAAGAGACAAAATTTTAGACAAAAAACTGGTTAATGCCAACATGGCTGAAAATCTGTCTAAAACAGAATTACTGGATTTTCTATTTTTACCCTCTTTTTCAACACGCAGTGAAGTAACAGAACTATCAGGGAGAGGCGTTGGTCTTGATATAGTACATAGCGCACTACAGGAAGTACGTGGGAAATTACATGCTGATACTGAAATTGATCAGGGCATGGAAATTAATATGGAGCTACCTTTAACGCTTTCTGTAATAAGAAGTTTAATGGTAAGCATAAGTGAAGAACTCTATGCATTTCCACTGGCTAAAATTCAAAGCCTCGTTACTATAAAAAAACAGGATATTTCTATATTTGAAGACAAGCAATATATATCCATTGATAATAAACATATAGGTTTAATACATTGTGCACAAATACTCGGTATAAATCACTCTTCTCTTGAGGGTGATGACATTCCAGTCATTATAATTGGCGACTGGAATATGAGTTATGGCCTGGTTGTTGATAAATTAATAGGAGAAAGGGGTTTAGCCCTTCGAACATTAAATAAAAAACTAGGTAAAATTAAAGACATTAGTTCCGCTGCAATCACTGATGATGGAGAGCCTGTTTTAGTCTTTGATATAGATGATTTGAAACAAAGTATCCATGACATTATTAGTGGCAAAGATTTATATAAAGTAGGTTCAAGCAATACTCTCGACACAAGCCAACAAAAACGAGTACTCGTTGTTGATGACTCTCTCACTGTCCGTGAAATCGAGAAGAAATTACTCGAATCAAGAGGTTATCTCGTTGACATTGCCATTGACGGTGTCGATGGCTGGAATACGGTACGCAATGCTGACTATGATCTGGTAATTTCTGATATAGATATGCCCCGTATGAACGGCATCGAATTTATAACGATGATAAAAAATGATGCTGCTTTGCGCAGTATACCTGTAATGATGGTTTCATATAAAGATCGACCAGAAGACAAACAGAAAGGTCTGGAAGCTGGCGCAGACTATTACCTTACTAAAGGTAGTTTTCATGACGATACTTTACTTGACGCTGTTATAGACCTGATTGGCGAAGCCAAAGGTTAACGACTTATTATGCGAATCGCCATTGTTCATAATAGTGAAGATATTATTCGACTATTCACTTACCTAATTGCAGACCTTGGCTTCAATATTTGCTGGACATGCAATACTGCAAAAGAGGCCATTAAAAACGCTGCGAATGACTGTCCCGACCTGCTTCTTGTTCAACTCGATTTAACAGACATGAAAGGCAGTGAGCTTATCCAAAAAATAATGGAAAGCTCACCTACTACAATTATTGCTATAAACAATTCGGTTAAACAAAAACCGGGAGACATATTTGATGCAATGTCAGCAGGTGCACTGGATGCTTTTTCTGAACCATCAACCGAAAATACTGATTCTATACATGAGCTGAAAAATAAAATATTAAATATTAGTAAACTCCATGATAGCCTGAAAAAAATTGAAAAAGAAAAACAGGCCTCTTCAATTAAAAATACACCTCTGGTTGCCATTGGTTCTTCAACAGGTGGGCCGGCCGCATTACTAACAATTCTTAAACAACTACCTGAAAAAACAAATGCTATCTGGGTGATCATTCAACATATGGATAACCAGTTTAGCCAGGGTATGGCAAAGTGGCTTAATGAGCAAACAAGTATAAATATAGAGATTGCTAAGGATAATCAGGTTCCAAAAATTGGGCATGTTTATATGGCCGGAACAAACGATCACCTTATAATTAATAAAACAGGTCGATTTGAGTACACAGAAGACCCGCTTGACTACCCTTACCGTCCCTCTGTTGATGAGTTTTTTAAAAGTGCTGTTAGTCACTGGCCAAATAAATTAATTGGTGTTTTACTGACCGGAATGGGACGAGACGGTGCAAATGGTCTATTATCATTTTATAACCGTGGTATGCATACTATTGCTCAGGATCAGAATAGCTGCGCAGTATATGGTATGCCCAAGGCTGCTTGTGAGCTTAAAGCTGTAACAATTGAACTCGATATTAACGACATAGCAAAAAACATAATGGAAAACTTAATCTAGGGCCTGTTTAAATATCAATGACACCCCTTGTCTACAATATAATGGACAACGTAGATCTCAACTTTAAGTTTACTTTATTAACTAAAGGGAAAACGATGCTGAAAAACAAAGTATGAGTAAAAACGACATAATTAATACCGATAAGATCATTAGAATTATGCTGGTAGACGATCAACCGATTATTGCTGAAGGCATACGTCGGATGTTAGCCAATGAAACAGATATGGAACTTACTTATATCGAAGACCCCGCACTGGCCATTGAAAGCGCGGTTGATCTCGATGCTACGATAATACTACAGGATCTTGTCATGCCAGATGCAGACGGTATGACTTTATTGCGGTTTTACAAAGCCAATCATGAAACCCGTGATATACCGGTTATTGTTTTGTCATCTAAAGAAGAAGCCACGACTAAAAGTGAAGCGTTCAGTTATGGTGCAAGTGACTATCTGGTTAAACTCCCCGATGAAATAGAGCTCATTGCCCGTATTCGCTCTCATGCAAAAAACTATATATTACAGAAAGAGCGTGACTCTGCATTTTACGCCCTGAGTCAGCTAAAAAAACAACTCGAATCAAGTAATAAACAATTACACAAGTTATCCATGCAAGATGGCCTTACAGGCATCTCTAATCGTCGTCACTTTGACGAACAACTTGAATCAGACATGGATGATGCCAGAGAAAACCAGACGCCTGTCACCTTAATTCTCATGGATATAGATTACTTCAAAGTATTTAATGACAGTTATGGCCATCAACTTGGAGATGAATGCCTGAAAGAGGTTGGAGCACTACTGGCTAAAGCCTGCTTTAATCCTCAGGATATGGCTGCCCGTTATGGTGGTGAAGAATTTGTCGTATTATTACCGGGTACCACTGAAATCAATGCATTGAAAGTTGCTAAACGCTTTGCCGAATCTTTAAAGAAAGCGCAGATTGAACATAAAGACTCTGATGCAAATGAGTATGTCACCGTTAGCATGGGAATTGCGACACATGATAAAGGCAGTAAATACGATGTGAAAAGTTTAATCGAGGACGCAGACAAAGCGCTTTATAAAGCAAAAGAAAATGGTCGAAATCGAGTTGAACTGGCGTCAGAGAACTAGATATAACACCGTAGACAGTGTTTAAGCCACCTGCACAGGTATACGGTCACTAGTATGAGTAATCTGGTTTTGCTCATTCAAATAAACCAGCTTAGGCTTGAAATTAGCAACTTCTTTCTGATCTAACTGTGTATAACAACAGATAATAATACGGTCACCCGGGCTCGCTTTATGAGCCGCTGCGCCATTTACTGAAATCATTCCACTACCGTCTTCACCTCTAATAGCATACGTTGTGAAACGATTACCATTTGCCAGGTTATATATCTGAATTTGCTCATATTCATGAATACCCGCCTCATCCAGTAGTTTTCCATCAATCGCACAGGAGCCTTCATACTCTAACTCTGAGAGCGTGACGTGGGCTTGATGTAATTTGGCTTTGAGCATGGTCAGGTGCATAGATATTCCTGTTCAAACTTTATAACTGACGAAAACACTAATTATGATGGAATCAGACGATTCTATCAAGTTTAGATTTTGCTTATATATAGGTATATAGCTGATTTAAGTGAGATTATCCCGAATAATTGAATAATCTTCTTCGAATGCCTGACTAATCGATTATCAGATTATCAATAAGTCGCACCTCACCCAGACGAGCAGCAGCCAGTACTAGACGATTTGTGCTTTTTTTATCGGATATTTTCAAATTTAATCGATCTCTTACTGATATATACTCAACTTCAAACCCGTAACTCTGAAGTTCATTTTTTGCCTGTACTTCTAATTCAGACAAGGCCTGCTCACCTTGTAAAACCTGTCTGGATACCTGTTGTAATGCAGCATACAATTTAGGTGCAAGGCCTCTTTGCTCGTCACTTAAACGGGAGTTTCTCGAACTCATTGCCAGGCCATCGGCTTCACGACAGGTTGCAACCGATTGAATTTCAACTGGCATATTTAAATCTTCTACCATTTTTCTTATTAACAACAACTGCTGAAAATCTTTTTCACCAAAAAAGGCAATATCAGGCTGTACTAAATTAAATAGTTTATTCACTACCGTTGATACACCATCAAAATGACCGGGACGATGTTCACCTTCCAGTTCCTGTGTTATTTCCGGAACACATATTTTTGTCGTCGCCAGCTGCCCATTTGCATACATCATTTCACTATCAGGCAAAAACAGTAAATCTGTCTGTGCTGTGATGAGTTTTTTCTGATCTGCATCCAGTGTTTTCGGGTATCCATCAAAATCACTCTTTTCGTTAAACTGCAGAGGATTTACAAAAATACTGACAACAACTTTATCGCAAAGTAATCTGGCCTGATTTATCAGTACAATATGACCTGCATGTAAGTGTCCCATAGTTGGAACAAATGCAATTCGTTGACCATCTAACTGCCATTGTTTAGTTGATTGTTTTAAAGAAGGTATGGTTTTAGATATTTTCATATGCACATAATAGTAGAGTGAATATTCTACTATTTAATTAAAGGTATGCTCATTGTCTGGAAATTTTTCACTTTTAACTTCTTCAATATATAATTCGACAGCCTGTTGAATTGAGTTAGCCTGCTGCATATAATTTTTTGAAAACTTTGGAATACGCCCAGCAGAAATACCTAGAATGTCATACAACACCAAAATTTGGCCATCGGTCTGATTACCAGCACCAATACCAATTACAGGTATACCTGACTGCTCGGTTACCTTGTTTGCCAACTCGGCCGGAACACACTCCAACAATAATAAATCAGCTCCCGCCTGTTCTAACACACGAGCATCATTCAACATTTTTTCAGCGGCAACAGCATCACGCCCCTGAACCTTATAACCACCGAGTTTATGAACTCTCTGTGGCTGTAAACCTAAATGTGCACAAACAGGAATCCCCAGACGAGTTAATGTCTCGACCAGTTCTTTCTGGTCTGCTCCACCTTCAAGCTTGACCATATTTGCACCACACTCTTTCATAAAGCGCCCTGCATTTTCTACTGCTTGCTGGGTGGATGCATCTGACATAAATGGCATATCAAGAATTAATAATGCCCGTTTCAATCCACGAGAAACAACCTGACCGTGATATATCATTTCATCCATAGTGACTGGTATAGTTGAATCCAGCCCCTGAATAACCATGCCCAGTGAATCCCCAACCAATACAATATCAGCTCCCGCATCATCTAATAATTGAGCAAAACTCACATCATAAGCAGTGAGACAGGCAATTTTATCATTACCTTCTTTCATTTCACGCAATGTATTAATAGTGACCTTAGCGTTTTTTTTGGGTTGTGTGCTCATGACTGCTTCTTATATCACTTTGTAGGTGCTCCTTCAGGTGCACATTATATTAAATTCCATATTACCCCATGTGCACCTAAAGGAGTACCTACAGGGATTATGATTAAATTAACTCAGGCTGAGGATTATAATAATGTCTTCCGCTATTTATAGACTTAAGTCGTTGCAATAATTGCTGATAATCATTTTCATTATTTGCAAAATCAATATCTGCCGCGTTAACAATTAACAATGGCGCATCGCTGTAATGATAAAAAAAATCTACATAAGAATCAGACAGTCTTTGTAAATACGCAGCTTCAATTAATCGCTCATGCTGTATGCCTCGATTTTCAATACGTCCCAGTAATACCTCTACTGGTGCCTGTAGATAAACCACTAAATCAGGTTCAGGCACATCAATCGTTAACTGATCATATACCTGCTCATATAATTTTAGCTCATCTTCATCTAAAGTGAGCTCGGCAAACAAACGATCTTTTTCCATTAAAAAATCGGCAATGCGCACAGGATTAAACATATCTGCCTGACGCAGCTCCTGCATCTGTCTTGCTCTTTGCAGTAAAAAAAATAACTGTGTAGATAATGCGACTGCTTTTGGATTTTCATAAAAGCGAGTCATAAAAGGATTGTCAGCTGCACCTTCAAGCAGTAACTCACTACCAAAACTATGTGCCAGTTTTTTTGCAAGTGTTGTTTTACCAACTCCTATAGGACCTTCTACAACAATAAATTCAGGCTTTTCCATTAAACTCACTCACTTTTTCTAACGCCTGATGACTAACATTGTCTAACATTTTTTTAAAAAATCCTTTACCCGGAATTTCTAATTCGGGAGAAATCTGAAATAGTGGCAACAGCACAAAATTTCTATTTTCAATTTCATTATGAGGCACAACTAAACGTTCAGTTCTAATCTGCTGATTACCATACAACAGAATATCCAGATCAATTGTTCTTGCACCCCAGCGTTTTTCTCTGATTCTACCCTGCTCTGATTCAAGCTGCTGTAGTGAATCCAGCAATAATTCTGCTGTGAGCGTTGTCTCTATTTCAATAACCGCATTTAGATAATCATTTTGTGGTTCATTGTCTAATGTTAATGCTTTGCTTTGATAAATAGATGAACACTGCTGCAATATTGTATCGGGTAATTCGGCAATTTTTTCTTTTGCATTGTTAAGTTGCTGCAATGGATTATTCAGATTACTACCAAGACCGATATAACACCGCATTGTTGAATTTAAGGGCATTAACCTGAACTCACTTATCCTTAGAGGCGGTTTTCTTTTTTCGCGCTTTAGCTTTTGCTGGTTTTAATAGAATATCCTGCTCCTGCGGCCCTAAGGTCTGTATCCGGGTCCACCATTCACAACTATCATCATTTACTTCACCCGCCTTACTTCTAATGCACATAAAGTCATAAGCTGCGCGAAATTTTTTATGCATTAATAATGATTTAGCACGTCGACCATGTCTAAATTTAAATCGATGCTGCATTTGCCAGATATCACGAGCAACCATACTAAAGCGTTTTGGAATGGTAATCGTTCTAACCTGTTGTGATAAAACCATCGAACTGGCATTTTGCATAGCAATCGTTCCTGGTTCACCCGACTGCTTTAAATCTTCTGAAAGTTTATCAACCGCAGCCCATAACATTGCCGCAAACAAAAATGCGGGAGTAACAGGTTTACCCTGATTAATCCGTTTATCTGTACTTTCAAGTGCCAGATGTATAAACGTTTCAAACTGCTCATTACCCTGCTTTAAGGCATCATCTGCTGATTTAAATAAATACTGCAATAAATCATATTTACGTAATAACTGTAGAGAAACAACACCCTGACCTGAGTGAAACAGTTTCAAAACTTCATCATACAGGCGTGCAGGTGGAATATCCGCTAACAAATGCCCTAGTTCAAATATAGGCTGTTCAGAATCATGATGTATTGTAAAACCGAGTTTTGCAGCAAACCGTATGGCTCTCAACATACGCACTGGATCTTCACGGTATCGAGTTTGTGGGTCACCAATTAATTGCAGCACTTTATTTTTTATATCATCCATTGCCGATGTGTAATCAACAATGGAAAAATCAGCTATATCATAATAGAGCGCATTAACGGTGAAATCTCTACGCCAGACATCATCTTCTAACTGACCGTAAACATTATCACGCAAAATACGTCCACTATCATCATGTGCTCTGTCTACTTCAATGTCATTCTTATTCTCATCTACCTGAGAAGCTCTGAAGGTTGCAACCTCGATTATGTCACGTCCAAAAAACACATGAGCCAGACGAAAACGCCGACCAATCAAACGGCTATTGCTAAAGAGTTTTTTAACGTCCTCAGGAAGCGCATCAGTCGCAATATCAAAGTCTTTTGGCGCATGACCGAGCAACAGATCACGCACGCCACCCCCAACCAGCATCGCACGATAACCCGCTTTATGCAGGCGATATAAAACCTTCAATGCAGTATCGTCAATATTATCCCTGGAAACAGCGTGTTCGGGACGGGGGATTATTTTAGGCTGGGTAATTTTTGCAATCTTTTAGTTAAATTATTCAGTGAGATATTAGCATAAGAGAAGTCATAAGTCGTAAATCGAAAGTCCTAAGTCTTAAGTCAAAAGCAAAAAAAGCTGTAATTCTGAGTATTTACGAAAAAATCTGATGTGACGCACTAACATTTAGCTTCGCTACATCAGATTCTTCATCTTCGCTCAGAATGACAGCTTTTTACTTACAACCTTTACTTATGACTGACGACTATCTTTATAAGTCATACCCTCTTTCTTCGTGAAGTACGATATCCAGACCTTCAATTTCTTCTTCTTCAGTAACACGCAGCCCAATCATGGCATCAATTACTTTAAGAATTACCCAGCTTACGACTGCAGTGAAAATGATAGTAGCGATGACACCAATAAACTGTACTTTAAGCTGACCCGCTATAGAGGTAATACCATCAGCGAAACCATAACCACTAAAAACACCCAGACTTGTCGCAGAAAATACTCCAGCCAATAATGTGCCTAATATTCCACCTACACCGTGAACGGGAAAGACATCAAGTGAGTCATCAATTTTCAATACGCGCTTAATATACTGAGTAGCTGTAAAGCACACGCCACCTGCAAGTAAACCTATAATTAAAGCACCACCAGGACCAACAAAGCCAGACGCTGGAGTAATTGTGCCTAAACCAGCAACCATACCTGTAACAACACCTAATGCACTCGGCTTACCAAATCGAAACCATTCAATCGCCATCCAGGTCATTGCACCGGTTGCAGCAGAAATATGTGTCACTAACATCGCCATGGATGCATTACCATTAGCAGAAAGCGCACTACCACCATTAAAACCAAACCAGCCTACCCACAACATACCTGCACCGGCAATCGCCATAGTCATATTATGTGGCATCATTGCCGTGCCGGGAAAACCACGACGTGGACCTATCACAATAGCCGCCACCAGTGCCGCAACACCTGCTGTTATATGGACAACTATACCGCCCGCGAAATCATACAATCCCATTTGGTATAACCAGCCACTTTCACTCCAGACCCAGTGTGTAACAGGAACATAAACCAGTAACAACCAGACACCACTAAATAACAACATGGCAGAAAACTTCATACGTTCAGCAAATGCACCAATAATCAATGCGGGCGTAATTATGGCGAAAGTCATTTGAAACAGCATAAACAATGATTCGGGTATAGTGCCCGAGACCGTATTACGCTCTAAACCAGATAACATGACCTTACTAAAATCACCAATAAACGCATTACCTTCACCAAATGCCAGGCTGTAACCCACCGTCAACCAGAGTATGGACACCATACCGGCAATGGCAAAACACTGCATTAATACTGACAGTACATTACGTGAACGTACCAAACCGGCATAAAACATTGCCAGACCCGGCAGTGTCATAAATAATACCAGTGCAGTAGCGGCCATTATCCAGCCTGTATCTGCACCATTCATAGCGTCTTCAGCAAATGCCGATACCGGCAATAAAAGCAGCAGACAGGTTGCAATAAATTTCGAATATGCTTTTTTCATATTTCATTATTTCCTAATACAAAAATCTAGAATAATACTTTTTATAGCTACTGTTTAAAGTAGCTATATAACTTTTTATTTAAATAAGACTCTTAACTAGATAGCTTCTTCACCAGATTCACCCGTTCGAATACGGATAACCTGCTCAAGATCAGATACAAAAATTTTACCATCACCGATTTTACCTGTGTTAGCTGCATCCCTTACTGCATCAATCACCTGTTCGAGCGCATCAGCTTTTATAGCGATATCAATCTTAACCTTAGGTAGAAAGTCCACTACATATTCAGCACCGCGATATAACTCAGTATGACCTTTTTGTCTGCCAAACCCTTTAACTTCCGTTACGGTTATACCTTGAACACCTATTTGAGCGAGTGATTCCCGCACTTCATCCAGCTTAAATGGCTTGATGATTGCTGTTACCATTTTCATATTTTGCCCTTATTTTTACTAAAATAAATAGAATGCACTACTTTTGAGCGTCTAACGCACCAAGCGAGCGCAATGCACCGAAATCTACCATATTTATAATATTTTTACAGCAATATAACTCCACCTATAACTCTCATGCTCTTAAAAATGCTCTAAAAACCCGTATCTTGCAAAAAAATAGAAAAACGAGATTATTCAATATGGTTGAGCGCCAGGCTTATTTCTTTAGCTTTCTTCTATCAGAATTTATATCAATATTTTTTGATTATCGAAATACACAATAACTGATGCACAACAACGGGTAATTTATAAAGGAATTCAGTATATTTGAGAGCGCTATCACAGTTCCACTGAAGACATTTGAAATCAATTAAATTGCAGCATTTAATGAAACCTTAAGGAAAGATAAACTAAAATACAAAAGCCACAATTTAAACAATCTTATATTAATGCATTCTTATGCAGCACAATGATTTGGAGAAATTTCATGTTTAATCCGCTCAGGTCTTTTTATAGCGTTATTACACTGCTATTAATTACCGTCTCGTCACAATCTTTCGCTCAAAAAGCACCGGATTTTTCACTCAATGGTGATAAAGGCAAGATACAGTTATCTAATTATAAGAATAAGGTAGTTTACGTTGATTTCTGGGCATCCTGGTGTAAACCCTGCCAAAAATCATTCAGTTTTATGAATGACATGCAGAGTCGATACGGAAAAAAAGGTTTTGAAATAATTGCTATTAACCTTGATAGCGATCGACCTGCCGCTAAAAAATTCCTAAAGAAAAATCCTGCTAAATTCAAAATTGCTTACGACCCTGAAGGTAAAACACCTGACATGTACAAATTAAAAGTAATGCCGACTTCCTATTTGATTGATCGAAGAGGAAACTTAGTAAATGTACATAAAGGTTTTAAAGACAATCAGAAAAATCAACTTGAAAAAACAATCGTTCAGGCACTAAACAAAAAATAAACACTTACAATATTATTAACAGCTGTTATTGAATTAACAGTTGTTAATAATAACTATACTTACAAAACATTCTATACACATCTCTACATTCTATGTAAGGTTATATCGCACTCATTCATTAACTCACTAGCTATGGCTGTTCAAGTGAACGATATAACAATAGAAATTAAAAAAAATCATAGTATTGGTCGCTTTAATGCAATGGCATGTCCTTGCGAAATTCTGCTTGAAACATTAGATAAAGAACTTATAACATTAATTACAAAACATGCTTATAACGAAGCTAAACGTATAGAAAATAAATTTAGCCGTTATAGAACAGACAATATTATTTACGCTATAAACAACTCTAATGGCACACCCGTTGACGTTGATGATGAAACCACATTAATGTTTAATTTTGCCGATCAGTGTTTTGAATTAACTGATGGAAAATTTGATATCACATCAGGAGTATTACGAAAAATATGGCAATTTGATGGTAGCGATAACATCCCTACACAAGAGCAGGTAAATGAAATAATACCTAAAATAGGCTGGAAAAAAGCGATCTGGAACCCCCCATCAATCACCCTGCCTAACGACATGGAAGTAGACCTGGGGGGCATAGGTAAAGAATACGCGGTGGATTCAACTGCTAAAATATTAAACAAATATACTGACCACAGTTTTCTGATTAATTTTGGTGGCGATATAGCCTGTAACAAACCAAGAAAAGAGAACACGCCCTGGACAATAGGCGTGGATAACCCCGAACATACCGGTGAAAAATCAGCTGGTAAACTAGCATTGTATAACGGCGGATTAGCAACATCCGGAGATGCAAGACGTTACCTTATTAAAAACAGGGTCCGGTATAGCCATATACTCGACCCAAAAACAGGGCACCCCATCCCAGATGCGCCTCGATCTGTTACCGTAATAGCTAACACATGTATAGAAGCAGGAATGATCTCTACATTTGCTATGTTGCACGGGAAGGATGCTGTTGATTTTCTTGAAGCTCAGAATGTTAAGTACTGGTGTATACCTTAAAAGGTATATTTTCATATCAGAAAAAATACAATGTGATTTTTTAGTTTTCTGTACGTTTTAATTTCACTATTTGCCTGCGTTGTTTTTTACTCGGGCGTTTTTCACTATAGGGCATATTTGCATTTAATATTTTCAATGATTGAGCCAGTTTACTTCGCTTATCAATACTTTCTTCACTTTCTGCATAAAGCATTTTAGCCTCAACAGAGGGTCTTCTATTTTTATTAAGCCCTTCTATGGTGATTGAAAACTCAAACTGCCCACGGGTAATTTGCAAGTGATCGCCAACTTTAATATTACGAGATGGTTTAACCCTGTCTCCGTTTAAATGCACTTTACCACCTGAAACTGCTTCCGCGGCTAATGAGCGTGTTTTAAAAAAACGAGCAGCCCATAACCACTTATCTAATCTTTGCTGACCATCAGTTTCCATAAGCAATGTGTTTTCTAAATATTGAAACAACTGGTGCTAATAATATCAACCATAGGACAGAACCAAAGAAGTAACGCTTTTTATCATCTTCGTTAGCCTTACCAAAAATTCCACTTGTTACTTCAATATTTTTTAAATCACTCTGAACATTAGCCAGATGAGCAGCCTCACCCACATTTAAAGCCAGTTTTTCTTTTTTACTTTTAAGATCAATTGCACCGCGATTAACCTTTACAAACAAACCTTTACTATTTACATCAAGACTACCATCACAACCATATTGCTGTAATACACGTATAGCATATTCTGTACCACGCACACCGACTGTAGCTAATGGTGTATGCATTTCATAAATATCGTCGGCCATTTTTCCAATAGTCCCTGTGATTTTTTTAACACTACCCTTAATTAGATAAATAACACTACGATTACCGCCACGTAATAACTGATAATCTTCTATTAACATTTCACTGTTACAGCGTAAATCTATTTTCGCCTCATCTATCATATTTAAACGAATAAAACCTTTAACACCCGTAAAAACCCTGTCACCAACAAATATTTCACTACCTATATCAAGATCTCGCTTTTTATTTTTATTAGAGATTACGAATGTTTTACCTCTGTTTTTTATAACCTGTCCGACTGCCTGTATTCGTTTAAAAGCAACTGGTTTATTGACTGATGGTGACTTAAAACCTGAAGAAGTGGCTGGTAGCTCAATACGTTCACCTACCTGAATTTTTGTAGCATCCGCACCAATAAATGCATGTGGATTTACTCGAACTACTTTTTTAATTATTTTACCCCATTGATCCTGCTGACCGGGATAGAGAACTTTAACAATGCTAAATATGCTCTGGCCTGGTTGCACATATAAATAGCGTTTCTGTGTATTGAATTTACCAGAGGCGGATACATTAAATGAAAGCAACAAACAAAGTAGCAACAACCCGGACAGGCCGCTTTTAAGAATAGAAAATAAGGTAGTAGATTTATACATTTTGACAGGCTAATAGTTTAAACATTTCCCTGTTAATCGTTTTAAGTAGCGAAATTATAGTTCTATCACCACTACTTTTCATCCACTTTTCCAAAGAAATGCTCATTTTGATAACTGGTAAACAAAAAATGCCCACCCTTTTGGGTGAGCATTTTAATTTCAATACACCTTTACTATTTTTATCTGATCCTAAAATTCATTCATCTCAGATAAAAACAAACAGTAAACCTATGTATTTAACATATCATTTACACGTTTAACATATGCGGCAGGATCTTCTAACTGACCACCTTCAGCTAACATAGCCTGATCAAATAGAATATGTGACCAATTTTCAAATTTTTCCTGGTCAGCCATATCTTTCAACTGCTTAATCAGTTTATGCTCTGGATTAATCTCCAGAATTGGCTGACTTGGAGGAACATCCTGGCCTGCTGCACGCATAATTTGCTGCATCTGCATACCCATGTCATTTGAATCCAGAACCAGACAGGATGGAGAATCGGTTAGTCGATGCGTGATACGAACTTCTTTGGTTTTGTCTACAAGCTTTTCTTTCATTAGCTCAACAATACCTTTCAAATCTCCTTCAGCTTTTTCCTGAGCTTTCTTTTCTTCTTCATCTTCAAAACTACCCAGATCAAGATCACCCTTCGCAATATTCTGTAATGACTTACCTTCAAAGTCCATCAAATGCTGAACTAGCCACTCATCTATGCGATCTGATAATAACAGCACCTCCAGCCCTTTACCTTTAAATACTTCCAGATGAGGGCTGTTTTTGGCTGATACATGACTATCGGAGGTGATGTAATAAATCTGCTCCTGACCTTCTTTCATACGGCCAATATATTCTTCCAGGGAAACCGTCTGCTCTGCACTACCTGTTTCAGTAGTCGCAAAACGGAATAACTTAGCAATGCGCTCTTTGTTTGCAAAGTCCTCTATAGGGCCTTCTTTCATGACATTACCGAATGCTTTCCAGAAAGTGGCATATTGCTCAGCATCATTCTTTGCCATTTTTTCAAGTAAACCTAACACCTTTTTAACAGATGCAGATTTAATTTTATCAATCACTTTATTGTGCTGTAAAATCTCACGGGATACATTTAACGGCAGATCATCTGAATCAATCACACCACGAATAAAACGTAAATATTGAGGCATTAGATGATCGGTATCATCCATAATAAATACACGTTTTACGTATAATTTAATTCCCTGCTTACGATCACGCTCATACATATCAAACGGTGCTTTAGCAGGAATATATAATAGTGAAGTATATGCCTGACTCCCTTCAACCTTATTATGACTCCACGTCATAGGCGCCTCAAAATCATGAGCTATATGTTTATAAAACTCATGGTATTCTTCATCCTTAATTTCACTTTTTGCACGCGCCCATAATGCAGAAGCTTTATTAACGACTTCATTTTCTGGAACAACTACTTCATCTTTAGTTTCTTCATCTTCTGAAACAGGCTCCGGATCTTTAGGCATAGTAATAGGCAGAGAGATATGATCAGAATAAGTGTGAATAATTGTTTTTAAACGCCAGCTATCAAGAAATTCTTCTTCAGCTTCACGAATGTGCAGAATAATATCCGTACCACGTGCATCTTTTTCTATCGTTTCCAGTGTGTAACTACCTTCACCTTCAGATTCCCACAAAACTGCCTGATCAGCAGCCTGCCCAGCACGGCGAGACTTAACTGTTACCTTGTCAGCAACAATAAAAGTTGAGTAGAAACCCACGCCAAACTGACCGATCATATGAGAGTCTTTCATCTGGTCGCCGGTTAAAGAATCCAGGTATTTTTTAGTGCCTGAGTTTGCGATTGTACCGATATTATCAACAATCTCTTCACGAGACATACCAATACCGTTATCAGAAATCGTAAGTGTTTTCGCTTCTTTATCAAATTCGATATGAATTTTAAGCTCTGAATCACCCCCATAAATATCATCATTACCCAGTGCTTCAAAACGCAATTTGTCACATGCATCTGATGCATTTGATACCAACTCACGTAGGAATATTTCCTTGTTTGAATACAGAGAGTGAATCATCAGCTTAAGCAGCTGTTTCACTTCTGCCTGGAATTCGAGGGTTTCTTTATAGGCTTCGACGCTCATTAGGGACTCCGAGAAAAATCATTAATATTAAATTTATAAACTGCTCTCTCAGATGGGGGGGTATAAGGCAAAATTCAACCCCTGATTTTTTTAATATTGATATACAAAGATATTAAGACTGACGTTGTAGCTGAATTGCCTGTAAACGCTGCCCTATCACCGCTTTTCGCGCCGCATTTTGAGTGATTTTCAGCAAATGTAAATATCGTTGTTTTGCATCTTCATATAATCCTGCCTCAAATAGACTTTCCGCAGCTCTAAATGTAGCTGTGTGATACCAGGGGTCATATATATTATCAGGTGAACGAGCTGATTTAAGGAACAGAAATGCTGCCTGATCATATTGTTTCAGGCCATGATATGACTCAGCTTTCCAGAACATAAGCTCACGGTTTAAACGAACATCATCTACTCGTTTTTGTAATTGATTAAATAAATCTAACGATATCTGATGCTGTTCAACCGCCTGCAAATCAAATACGACCTGTAAATATTTTTCTGCCTGAAATGATTCAATTTCATCATGACTTAACATTTCACTTAAAACGTTAGCCCCTTGTTTAAATGAACCACTTAATATTAGCACCCTCGCTCGACGAAGGCTCCAGTCAAACTGAGGCTGGTCTTCTGGAGGCTGTTTAAGATCTGACATTAAAGCAGCTGCTGCTTTGACATTTGAGCGAGAAAGATTGAAATCGATCAAACGATAACGCACCTCGGGAACCACATCAGATATATTCGAAATATATTCTGATTGAGTAAAAAGATGATTAACCAGTGTTAAGGGCTGCTGATTAATATCGATTAATTTTACAAGTTGTTTCATTGAAAGCTCACGATGCTTTTTTTGCCCTGCTTTTATTGACAGCACTGCAAACAATGACTTGGCCGTTAATGGATCAGACTGAAATAAATTACTACCTAGCGCATACCAGCTAACATCATCACCTTTTAACAGGCCTTTTTTATTCGCTACTAAATTACCTTTCTTAAAATAAAGCTCCCATAAGCTATCTGCATTTATATTAATACCGCCTATACGAATTAAAGAGTCAGAAAGACCAGACTGCTGTTGCGGCAACAAAACTTCAAGCATTATTATAGCCTGATCAATTTCATCAGCTGCAAGGGCAGCAACAAGAGCCACATACTGAAATAAACTCTTGCGAATTTCATCTTCACTAATACTTGCAAGAACCAGTTGTGCACTGTCCAGTGCATTTAGAGGAGATATCATTTTTGCATTTATTTTTGCCAATAATGCCAGCGCCTGTGCTTCAGGCTTATCAATCTGTTTTAATAATAAAATAGCTTCTTTATATTGCTTTAACTGAATCAACAACTCTGCCTGTAACTGCAACCAGCTTACACCATCTTCGTTTTGTAATTCACCATAGTCCTGCTGATAACGGCGCATGGCAATTTGTGCATCTTTTGTATTGGATTGATTTAAATATATCTGAATAATAATACGTCGCCATGCAGCATATGTATTGGTACGCACCAGACTACTGGCATTCCATAATAACTGACGCGTTTTTGAAAGAGCGAGCTGATATTGTTTTAATTCTATCAATGCTCGTAATTGCTCTGTTAAAAACCAGTTTCTATCTGCTGTAGCTACTTTGAAACTGGCAAGATTTTTACTTTGCTGATTTACACGTGCATCTATAGCTTTCCATAGATGCATATATTTTAATAATGAAACACGTTTCTGCTCCCAGTAAAGCCAGCTCAACGGAGCTTCCTTATTATATTCAGGTTGTTCACGCCTGATATAATTTAACGCAAGCCCAGGCGCACGCAAACTGACTAACTCATCTATATTTTCAAAGTGCTTAAGTCTTTTTTCCTGTGTTTTGTCTTCTAATACATCCTGACTTTCTTCAGCAAGCAGGGGCTGAAGAAACAATAGAAACATGAAAAAAAATAGTTTGATACTTTTCATAAAAGCAGTACAAATAATCCTGTAGGCTCAAGGTTTAAAAATATAACGGGCACAAAAAAAGGGACACACAGCCCCTTTTTTTATATCACCTGTCGCAAAAAGAAACTTATAACTTTTCTTTAATACGTGCAGCCTTACCAGTAAGACCACGAAGATAATAAAGCTTGGCACGACGTACTTTACCGTGACGCTTAACTTCAATTTTGCCAATCATTGGGCTGTGTGTCTGAAAAACACGTTCAACACCTTCACCGTTCGAAATCTTACGAACTGTAAATGCTGAATGCAGACCACGGTTACGCTTAGCAATTACAACACCTTCAAATGCCTGTAAACGCTCACGATCACCTTCTTTAACTTTAACCTGTACGATAACGGTATCACCTGATGAAAATGCAGGGATATCTGTTTTCATCTGTTCCGCATTAATTGCTGCGATGATGTTGCTCATGGTCTTACTCCACCAATATATAAAATTTATGTTAAGAGTTGCTATGTTCCTGTTGAAAGGCTTCTAACAACTGCTTCTGTTCATCTGTCAGGTTTAAGGCGTCTATTAAATCCGCTCGCCTTAACCAGCTTCGCCCCAGACTCTGCTGCAATCTCCACCGATCTATATCTCGATGATTTCCACTAAGCAGTACCTGTGGCACTTTACGACCATCAATCTCTTCTGGTCGCGTGTAATGAGGGCAATCTAACAAGCCCTGCATAAACGAATCCTGTTGTGCTGAATTTTCATCCCCCAATACACCGGGAATCATTCTAGCTATCGCATCTATCAACACCAGTGCGGGTAACTCCCCTCCACTT